>NZ_JAIUKC010000088.1:0-52418 GCF_020177435.1 Saccharopolyspora sp. 7B
GGGGGGGGGGGGGTGGGGGTGCGGGGGTTTGAGGAGCAGGGCGGTCAGGGTGCTCGTTGCTCCTATGAGGGCGAGGGTGTGGTCCAGGGGGAGGTGTTCGGCTGCCAGGCCGAACAGGAGGGGGCCCACGCCCTGGACCGTCATGGTGGTGGTGTTGAGCAGGGCGAAGCCCTGGCCCTGCAGGGCTTCGGGGACGGCCGCCAAGTAGCGGCGCTGCAAGCCCAGCAGGTAGGCGGAGCCGGTGCCGGTGAGCACGTAGGCGGCCACCACCACCGGGTGCGGCGGGTCCGCCGCCAGGACGATCAGCGGTGAACCCATGACCAGCAGCAGCGGGCGGACCAGGCGCTCGCGGGTGCGCGGGTCGAACGCCCTCCCCACCACCACGTCCCCGATGAGCATGCCCGCCGAGATCGCCGCCAGGAGCACACCCGTCTCCGCGGGCGTGAGCCCCCGCTCGGCGGCGTACGGGATGATCAGGCTGCCGCCCGCGGCTAGGAACGCGGCGGGCAGGCACTGCACCGCGATCAGCCTCGCCACGCCCGGTGCGGCCAGCAGCGCCGCATTGCCCCGCACGGTGTCGCGCACGATCGACCCGCGCGGCCGCACCACCTCGGTGCGCGCCAGGAACAGGGCGCTGAGCACCGCCGCCGCCAGGTGCGCCCCGGCGGTGAGCAGCATCGTCCGCTCCACGCCCGAACCTGCCGCCAGCGCGCCGCCCACCGCCATGCCCACCAGCTGCGCCGCCACCGCGACCAGGTACGACAGCGAACGCCCCAGCACGTAGGCGTCCCCGGCGAGGACCGCCGCGAGGACGCGGGCCGCGGCGCCCGTCGTGACCGGGGTCAGGCAGGCGGCGGCCGCGACGAGCAGCAGGCAGGCCCCGACCGGCAGCCGCCCGAACGCCAGCAGCAGCCCGACCGCGGCCTGCACGCCGTAGCCCGTCGCGATCAGCGTCCGCGGCGCGAACCGGTCCGCCATCGCCGCCAGGAACAACCCGCCCGCGGCCTGCGGCAGGAAACCGATCGTGAACGCCACCGCCGTCAGCAGCGGCGAACCCGTCCGGTCGTGCACCAGCACCGCCAGCGCCACCGACCGCACCGTGTCCGACAGGACGCCGAGCAGCCGGGCCGCGAACAGCGCGCGGAACTGCGCCACCGCGAAGACCTGGCCGTAGGTGGCCTTCACCGCGAACTCGTCGCCCATGCCGGGGATGCTTCCGGAAACCTCCGCGGGATCCCAGGCGTTTTCGCCGCGCTCAGCCCCGCGGGATCGTCCGCATCGCCACCAGCGCCGCCGCGAAGGTGATCGCGGCCGCGGCGAGGGACGTGGTCTGCATGGCACCGGTGAACGCGTCCCGTGCGGCCACGAGCAGCGGCGAATCCGGTGGGAGCACCGACGACGCCGCCGCCAGGGAATCCGTGAACGCCGCCCGCGCCTCGGCGGGGAGCTGGTCCGCGGGCGGCAGCGCCGAGCGGTACCGCAGCGACACCGAGGATCCGAGGATCGCGATGCCCAACGCGACACCCAGCTCCATCGCCGTCTCCGAGATGGCCGATGCCGCCCCCGCCTTGTGCGGCGGCACCGCCGACACCACCACGTCGGTCGTCAGCGTCTGCGCGATCCCCACGCCCAGCCCGGTCGGCACCAGGGCCAGGCCCAGCCAGAAGTAGGAACCGGCGCCCTCCGCGACCGCCACCGCGACGAGCCCGGCCGCCACCAGCAGCAGGCTCACCGCGATCGCCCGGCCGGCGCCCAAGCGGCGCGACGCCCAGCCCACCACGGCGACCGCGGCCATCGCCGACACCGTGCTCGGCAGCTCCCCGAGGCCGGCCGCCAGCGGCCCGAAGCCGCGCACCAGCTGCAGGTACTGCGAGAAGAAGAACAGCAGGCCCATCAACGCGAACACCGCCATGAAGCCGGCGAACACGGACCCGCTGAACGCCGGGCGGGCGAACAACGACACGTCGATCAGCGGCACCTCCAGCCGCCGCTGCCTGCGCACGAACGCCCAGCCGCCCACCAGTCCGGCCAGCAGCGCGCACCCGCCCGCGGCGTCGGCGCCGGACGCCACGGTGTGCTTGATCGCCCACACCACCGGCACGATCGCCACCATCGACAGCACCGCCGACACCAGGTCGAACCGGCCCGGGTGCGGATCCCGCGACTCCGGCAGCAGCCACATCCCGCTCACCACCAGCGCCGCCATCACCGGCACGTTGATCAGGAACACCGAGCCCCAGGCGAAGTTCTCCAGCAGCACCCCGCCGACCAGCGGGCCCACCGCCGCGCCGCCGCCCGCCGCGGCCGACCACACCGCGATCGCCCTGGTCCGCTCGACGGGGTTCGGGAAGATGTTGCGCAGCAACGACAACGTCGACGGCATCAACGTCGCCCCCGCCACCCCGAGCAGCAGCCGCGCCACGATCAGCATCGCGGCGCTCGTCGACAGCGCCGCCAGCAGCGACGCCGCCCCGAACGCGGC
Organism: Saccharopolyspora sp. 7B; assembly: GCF_020177435.1. NCBI lineage: Bacteria > Bacillati > Actinomycetota > Actinomycetes > Pseudonocardiales > Pseudonocardiaceae > Saccharopolyspora > Saccharopolyspora sp. 7B. The sequence goes on from NZ_JAIUKC010000088.1 coordinate 2,483, forward strand.
CGAACCGACCAGCAGCAGCCGCTTGCGGCCCACCCGGTCCGCCAGCGAGCCCATCACCACCAGCAGCCCGGCCAGCGCCAGCGAGTAGACGTCGCCGATCCACAGGACCTGCGCGGCCGACGGGGCGAGGTCCGCGGTCAACGCGGGGACCGCCAGGTACAGGACGGTGTTGTCGATCGCCAGCACGAGCACCGCGATCGCCAGCACCGCCAGCGCCGCCCCCCGCCCGCGCGGGGAGAGCACCTGCGGTCGCGCTTCCGAATCCAGCTGCATGAGCATTACTGTACTGACCAGTCGGTGCAGTTCCCAGGTGGTGCTGCTCTCCGCGGGGCGTGCGGAAGGATGGGCGGCATGGGTCGAACAACCGGGCGCGCACCCGAGGACACCCGCCGGATCCTGCTCGACGCGGCGAAGCGGGTGATCCGCGAGCACGGCATCGGCGCGACGCTCGACGTGATCGCCCGCGAGGCCGGGGTGTCCAAAGGTGGGCTCGTGTACCACTTCGCGAGCAAGCAGGCCCTGCTGGTGGCGCTCGCGCAGGAGCAGATCGACCTCTTCCGCGGCGAGGTGGACGCGCAGCTCGTCGAACCCGAGGGTGTTCCCGGCCGGCTCACCCGCGCTTACGTGCGCGCGAGCACCGCGACCGTCGACGGCGAGGAGATCCGCGAGCGGTTCAGCCTGATCGCGCAGCTCTACGTCGTGCCCGAGGTGGTCGAGCTGGCGAAGGAGGACGACCTGCGCTGGCAGCGGGACCTCGACGCCGACGGCGTGCCCGAGGCGACCCAGGTGCTCGTGATCGCCGCGGCCGACGGAGTCGGCGACCGGCCGCTGTGGGCCTCCGAACTGGAGCCGCGGGCGCGGGCACGGCTGGAGGCCGACCTCATCGCCATGGTGGACGCGGCGGTCGCCGACGGGGCTCGGTGATCCGGAAGGGGCTTCCCCGGGGGCACTGATCGTGAGCTGACGTCACGGTGGGTGCATGCTCGGTTGCGAAGAGGTTGCGAAGTTACCTTCGGGTAGTCGGAGTGATTGTCATTACTCCGTGTCGCGGGTCACGCTCGATGTCGACCTACTCAGCGGTAGGTCGATTCGGTTCGCCACTCAACGAGGAGTAGCCCGTGAACCTCCGTCCGTTCCACCGCGCGGCCACGACCGCGCTGACAGCCGTGGTCGGGGTCTCGTTCGCCGTCGCGACCGCGTCCGCCGCGTCCGCCGAGGAGCGGCCACCGTTCTACGAGCCACCCGCGGAACTGCCGGGGGGCAACGGTGACGTCGTCCGATCCGAACCGTCCGAGTACTTCCTCGACCCGCTGAAGACCATCCCCGTCGACGCCGACGTGCAGCGGGTCATGTACCGCTCCACCGACGGCGACGGCGGGCCGATCGCGGTGACCGGCACCGTCATCACGCCGAAGGACGACTGGAAGGGCGACGGCGAGCGCCCCGTCATCGGCTACGCGCCGGGCACCCAGGGCATGGCCGACCACTGCGCGCCGTCCCGGCAGCTCGCCAACGGCACCGAGTACGAGGGCTTCTTCATCAAAGCCATGCTCAGCAAGGGCTACGCCGTCGCGATGACCGACTACGAAGGCCTCGGGACGCCGGGCTCGCACACCTACGTCAACCGCGAGGTCACCGGGAATGCGGTGCTCGACGTGGTGCGGGCCGCGCAGCGGCTGCCCGACGCGGACGTGCCGGACGACGGACCGGTGGTCCTCTACGGCTACTCGCAGGGCGGCGGGGGCTCGGCGTCGGCCGCCGAACTCGCCGGGAGCTACGCCCCCGAACTCGACATCAAGGGCGCCGCGGCCGGTGCCGTGCCCGCCGAGCTCGGCGGGGTGGGCGAGAACCTCGACGGCAGCCCCTACGCGGCGTTCCTCGGTTACGCGCTGGTCGGCGTCGCCGCCGGCTACGACATCGACCTCGACCCGTACCTGAACGACACGGGCAAGCAGTTCCGCGAGGACGTCGAGAACTCCTGCACCATCGACGGCATCGCCAAGTTCGCCTTCGCCAAGTCGGCGGACTACAGCGCCGACGGCAGGCCGGTGACCGACTACCTCGACGAGGCACCGTTCGCCGACGTGGTCGCCGAGCAGCGGATCGGGCGCACCGCCCCGGACTTCCCGGTGCTGGTCTCGCAGAGCCGGCTGGACGACGTGATCCCGTTCGAGCAGTCCAAGACGCTGGCCGACGACTGGTGCGGTGCCGGCGCCGACGTGCAGTTCGCGCCGAACCTCGGCCCGACGCACATCGGCGGCGCGGTGGCCTCCTTCCCGCGCGCGTTCCAGTGGATCGACGACCGGGTGGCGGGCAAGCCCACCGAGCCGAACTGCGGGAGCACCGACCAGGCCCCGGCCGATCCGGAGATCCCGGTGGACGAGAACCAGCCGCTGCTGCCGCAGCTGTCCGAGCGGATGGACATCCACTGACCCGGTGATCGGAGCACGGTGGCGGAGTGCCGCCCCTTCCACGCGGAAGGGGCGGCACTCGTTCGTCAGAGCCGTTCCAAGGTGATCCGCACCGAGTTGCCCGTGCCGGTGGCGCCGTAGCTCTTGGACGTGCCCTTCGGGCAGGCCTTGCCGCTGCGGAAGGACTTGTTGCCCGCCTTGCCGCTGACCCGCACGCACTTGCCGTCCGCCTTGGTGTCGGTGACGGTGCCGCGAACGGTGATCTTGCCGGACTTGCAGGTGACCCGGAACGTGGTCGTGGCCCACGACGTCCGTGCCGTGTAGGTCTTCCCGCACACGGCCGCGATCGAGGCGTCGTCCGCCGGTGCCGGCGCGGCCACCGCCGGAGCGGTGAGCATGCCCGCGAAACCGGCCATCATGGCCCCGGCCACGAGCAGGCGCTTCGTCTTGTTCATGGTGTTCCCCCTGTTCCCACGGGAATGTCCCGTCGTTCGTCCCTGCCGAGGAACGGCAGCGGATCCCGGCCGAGCGACCGCGGCGTGCACAACACGTCCCGCGATCACCCGGCCCCGCCCCCAGCGACCCCCGGAGCGCGGCGTCGAGCCGCGTGGACCCAGGTTCGCGAGATCGTCCGCGTTGGGACAACCGGGTGGGACGTCCCTGGGACGTTGGGATGAAAGGGCCTTCGTGACCAGGATTGATCGGGTCATCTTGGGACGAATCGGGATCACCGGGACGTCGTCCCGTGCAAGACTTCCCGGCCATCGGAAGCAGAGGGGAGCCTGGGGGATGGCCGGACTCGGCGGGGAGGTCGCGCGGCGGCTCGACGAGCTCAAGCGGCGCAGCGGTCGCAGCTACAGCAGATCGCGGCGCGCACCTTCCTGAGCAGATCGACGGTGCACCGGTACTGCAGCGGGCAGAGCGCACCGCAGACCTTCGCCGCGGTCGAAGCGATCGCCACCGCCTGCGGCGCGACCGGGGCGGAGCTCGACCGGCTCTACCGCTGCTGGGAAGCCGAACGCCGGGCGAGAACGGCGGATCCGGTGCCGCGCGGGGTGCGGGCCGCGATGTCCACCGTCGCCCCCGGGAACGCCGTGACGGCCGGAAGTGCGGAAGCGGCCGGGATTTCCGATGCGACCGGGACTTGGGACACGACCGGGTCTCCGGACACGACCGGGATTCCGGGAGCGAGCGGGATCACGCACGCCACCGGGGCCCTGGGCGCAGCCGGAAGTCCAGGAGTTTTCGGGGGTCTGGGCGCAACCGGGGGCTTGGGCGCAGCCGGAAGCTCAGGAGCAACCGGCAGTCCCGAAGCACCCGACAGTCCCGAAGCACCCGGCAGCCCTGAAGTGACCGGCAGCCCTGAAGTGATCGCCAGTCCCGAAGCGGCCGGAAGTTCCGGAATGGCTCGAAGCTCCGAAGCGGCCGGAAGTTCCGGAGACGCCGGAAATCCCGGAGCGACGGGGACCGGCGACGCCGACGGAGCCCCGGAGCCCGCCGGAGGATCGGCCGCCTGGCAGGCGCCGAGCACCGCGGGGCCTCCGGCGGGCACCGCAACCCCCGGCGGCCCGGCGACCGGCCCGGCGACCGGCCCGGCGACTGCCCGGCACCGGCCCGGCGACCGGCCCGGCCCCGCGCCGGGACCCCGTTCCCGAGGCGCAGCCTGCCCGCGCCGAGCCCGCTGCCGCCACCACGACCCGCGGCCTCCGCCGCTGGTGGTTACCGGCATCGGCGGTCGCGGGGCTGCTGGTGCTCGCGCTGCTCGCGTACTCGCTGCGCGCGGGGCCTGGGCCGCAGCCGCTGCACAGCCTCCCGCCGAACTGGACCGATGTGCCCGCGGAGATCGATCCCGACTTCGTGGGCGTCACCGTGAGCAGTTCCACCGGCGGGATGCCCGGCTTCCCGGTCGATTCCGTGCGGCTGTGGGACTCGGGGACGCGCTGGCAGGACCTCGAACCGGAACGCGGGCGCTACGACTGGCGGACCCTCGATCGGCTGCTCGACTCCGCCCAGGACGCGGGATTGCCGGTGGTGTTCACCTTCGGTGGGACACCGAGCTGGGCGAGTCCGCGCGGTGAGCGCTCCGCCTACCGCGATGATGCGCGCACCGGGCCGCCCGACGACCTCGCCGACTGGGAGCGGTTCGTCACCGCCGTCGCGACCCGTGCCGCGGGCCGGGTGGAGGCCTACGAGCTGTGGGACCTCGGGCCGCCGCACTTCGACGGCACGGCGGAGGTCCTGGTGGAGATGACCGAGATCGGCAGCCGGGTGGTGCGGGAGCTGGACCCGCGCGCGCAGGTGGTCTGCCCGGCTTTCGGCGAGCTGTGGGATCCGGCCGCCGACGCGCACCTGGAGCGGTTCGCGGCGCTGCACGGCTACGACCACTGCGACGCGGCACCGGTGGAGCTGCGCCCGCGCCGGACGAGCGACCCGCCGGAGACCATGACCGAGCTCGCCACCCGCGTGGAGGCGACCCTGCACCGCGGCGGCGCGAGCCCGCGGATGTGGAACACCGGGGCCGGCTCCGACGACCCGTACGAGCCGCAGGTCCCCGCCGAGCTCGCCGCCGACTTCGCGGTCCGCTGGTACCTGATCGGGCTGTGGATGGACTACGACCGCGTCTACTTCGACGGCTGGGGCGGCGACGAGGTGCCGATCCCGTTGCAGGTGGCCGGTTTCCAGCCGACCGAGGCCGGCCGGTACGTCGGTGAGCTGCGGGAGTGGTTGCGCGGTGCGCGGATCAGTTCCTGCGGGCACGGGGCGGAGGCGCTGCTGCCGGACAACGTCTGGCAGTGCCGATTCGATCGGGGCGGCCGGGCCTTCGTCATCCGCTGGACGCACGAGGGGACCGCGGAGATGGCGCCGGATCCGGGCATGGCGGTGGTGCAGCGGCTGGACGGCTCCCGCGACCGGTTGCGGCCGGGGGAGCGGGTGGAGGTCACCGGCAGTCCCGTGCTGCTCCGCGCCGGATGACCCGGTGGCCGGGACCCCGGCAGCGCCCGTCAGCCGCGCAGGGTCAGCGCGAGCCGCACCGCGTCGGCCCGGGAGTGCAGGTCGGCCTTGCCGAACAGGTTGTTGATGTGGGTCTTCACCGTCGCCTCGCTGATGTGCAGGTGCCGGGCGATCTCCCCGTTGCGCAGGCCTTGCCCGATCAGGTCGAGCACTTCCCGTTCGCGGGCGGTCAGCGCGATCGGCGGTTCCGGCGCCGGGGCGGCCCGGCGGGTGGCGAGCTCCAGCAGCCGGGACTGCACCTGCGGGTCCAGCACCGAATGCCCGGCGTGCGCGCTGCGCACCGCTTGCACGATGGTGGCCCGGTCGGCGTCCTTGGTGAGGTAGCCCTGCGCGCCCGCCTGCAGCGCGGCGAGGATCGACTCGTCGTCCTCGAAGGTCGTCAGCACCACCACCGGCACGCCGGGCCGAGTCGCGCGCAGCTTCCCGGTGGCCTCCACCCCGCCCAGCACCGGCATGTGCAGGTCCATCAGCACCACGTCCGGGGCGTGCTCCGCGGCGGCGGCGAGGGCGCGTTCGCCGTTCTCGGCGGTGCCGACCACGTCGATGCCGGGGTCCAGGCCGAGCATCACCGCCATCGCGTCGCGCACGGCGGCCTGGTCGTCGACGACGAGCAGTCTGATCGGGTTCATCGCGGCAGCTCCATCCGCACGGTCCAACCGGTCTCGGGCGGGGTGCGCGGTCCGGCCCGCAGCGTGCCGCCGAGCAGCTCGGCGCGTTCCCGCATCCCCACCAGGCCCATGCCGCTGCCCTGGTCGCCGTCCGGGACCGGCCCGGTGGCGCCGCCGTCGGTGGCGGTGAACCGGACGGAGTCCTCGGTGCACTCCAGCAGCAGCTCCGCCCGGGATCCGGGGGCGTGCCGCCGGGCGTTGGTGAGCGTTTCCTGCGCGGTGCGGACGACGGCCTGCCCGATCTCGACCGGCACGTCCTCGGCGTCACCCCGCACCGCGAGCTCGGCGGCACCGTCCTGCGCCAGCCGCGTCAGCGTGTCCACCAGCGGCAGCGCGCCTTCGCGCAGCGCGTGCACCGCCCGCTTGGTCTCGCCGAGCCCGGTGACGGCCAGCGCCCTGGCCCGGCGCACCGCCTCGTTCGCCTCGTCGGAGCGGCCGCCGGCGTGCAGGGCGTCGGCCATGTCCAGCTGCACGGCGACGCCGGACAGCGAGTGGCCGAGCACGTCGTGGATCTCCCGGGCGATCCGGCTGCGCTCCTCCAGGGCGGCTTCCCGCGTTTCGGAGGCGATGGCGCGCCGGGTCTGCTCGGCGGCCAGCAGCGACGCGGCGCGGGCGTTGACCCGCTCGCGGCGGGCCATGCCGATGTACAGCGGCAGGCTCACCATCAGCGCCAGCCACCACGGCGGGCCGTCGGGCACCTGGAACCAGAACTCCAGCGTCCAGGTGGCCGCGGCGGCGGCCACCGTGCTCGCCACGGCGACGAGGAGCGCGGCGCGGCGCGAGCTCAGCTTGTCCCCGGCGGTCGCGCAGGCGATGAACACGAACGCGGCGCCGACGGTCCGGGGCGCGAGCGCGAACACCATCGCGCCCGCCAGCGCGTACACCGCCACCAGCGCCACCCGGGCCCACTCGGGTCCGCCGCGCCACGGCACCGCCGCCGCGCACGCCGCCACGACCGTCACCGCGCTCGTCACCCAGACCAGGCCGGTGAAGTGGGCGGGCGGGGCCTCCCGCAGCTGGACCACCAGCAGCACGGCGAGGAAGACGACGACCACGGGGCGCAGCAGCTGATCGGTGGCCCGCAGCGCGCGCTGCCCGGGCGAGGTCGTGGTCATCGGCCGCGATGTTCCTCCGGGGCTCGTCATCGCCGGGCACCGGGGTGCGCGTTCCGCCGGTCGGCGGCGGCGTCGCGGAGGCCGTCGAGCACCGGGGCGAAGCTCCGCATCCCGCGCAGGTCGCCCGCGTCCCGCGCCTTGCGCTGCATCGAGTCCAGCATCGGCGAGGGAACCGGTGCCGCGTCGCCGCGACCACGCGACCACGGGATCCGCCCGGTGCCGCGCACGCCCTTGGCCAGGATCGCCACGCCCTCGGCGAGCACGGTGAGCCCGAGGCTGAACGTGATGCCGCCGCCCGCGTGCAGCCCCACGGCTCCGGCGAGCAGCCCCGAGCCGAGCTTCACGGCGATGTTCACCACCCACAGCACCGCGGTCACCCAGGTGTAGCGCATCATCGCGTGGCCGTCCCGCTCGTAGATGCGGACGCTGAACCCGCGCAGCACCCCCAGCACCACGCTGATCACGGCCGTGGCCACCAGCATCCCGATGGCGGCGGGCGAGTGCGGCACCTCCCGCAGGTTCACCGCGCCCACCACCGCGATGACCGCGGGCACCAGCAGCATCCGCTTGCCCTCGACCGGTTCTCCGGTGAACCGGCGGACCAGCACGTAGCCGATCAGCGCGACGATCAAGATGATTTCGATGGGACCGCTCACGGATCCGCACCTCCCCGTTCGGAGTTCCTCGTGTCGTCGATGACGTTAGGAATTCCGGCGGCCGGAGTCGTGGGGCGCGAACCGTATTCCGGGTGGAGATCCGTCTCCACCCGGGTGCGGCTCACCCGTCGCGGGCGGGTCGCTTGTCGCGCTTGAGGAGGGGGATCTCGGACACCGGGATCGGTTCGCCGGGCAGCCCGGCGCCGGGGCGTCCGGGTGTGCGGAGCCCGTCGAGCATGACCTGCAGGGCGCGTTCGGCGAGGCGTTGCGAGTCGGGGTGGTCCGGCCCGGGACGCCGCAGCAGCATCGCGAAGATCGCGGCGATGTCGCCCGCGCCCACGTCGGCCCGCAGCGACCCCTCGGCCTGCGCGGTGGCGACGACCGAGTCGAGCGTGGCCAGCAGCGAGTTCCGCAGCCGCTGGGTGATCTCGTCGGCCTTGACGATCTCCCAGGCGCGCGGCGAGGACATGCCGAGGTGCACGCTGAGCTGCAGCTCGTCGGAGCTCTTGAGGAGCCGGACCAGCGAGTCCCAGCCGGTGGGTTCTTCCACGGCCGCCGCTTCGGCCTGCGCGAGCGTGTTCGCGAAGTTGTCCCTGGCCACCGCCCGGATCAGCGATTCGCGGTCCGGGAACCGCCGGTAGAGGGTGCCGACGCCGACGCCCGCGCTGCGCGCGATCTCCTCCATCGGCACCTCGGGGCCGTCCGAGGTGAACAGCGATTTGGCCGCGCCGATGATCTGGTCCCGGTTGCGGCGGGCGTCGGCGCGCAGCGGTGGTTCGCCCGTCGAAGCCGAGAAGTCCGTGGTCACGGCTCGTATTGTCGCATCCGCCCGATCGGAGGTGGACGGAAATCTTCCGCTTCAGTACCGTGGGAGCCATAACCGGAAGATTTCCTTCCGTATCTTCGCCTGGGAGGCAGCGCCCATGCCCGACACCACCGAACAAGCCGTGCGGGACTTCCCGGTCGCGAGGCGGTGTCCGCACGCGCCGCCCGAGGAGTACGTGCGGTTGCGCGAGACCAACCCCATCTCCCGCGTCCGGACACCGATCGGCGGCGAAGCGTGGGTGCTCACCCGGCACGAGGACGTCCGATTCGTGCTCTCCGACCCGAGGTTCAGCTCCGACCGGCGCAACCCCGCGTTCCCGTTCTTCGTCGCCGGCCAGCAGGAATCGATCAGCGAGTTCCGGCCCAACATGCTGTCCCTCGACGAACCCGAGCACGGCGTGGTGCGCCGCTCCGTGCTCGGCGAGTTCACCGTGCGGCGGATGCAGGCGCTGCGCCCGCGCATCCAGCGGATCGTGGACGACTGCATCGACGAGCTGCTGACCGGACCGCACCCGGCCGACCTGGTGGCCTCGCTGGCGCTGCCGGTGCCGTCGCTGGTGATCTGCGAACTGCTCGGCGTCCCCTACGACGACCACGACTTCTTCCAGCGCTGCTCCACCGCGATGCTCAGCCGCAACACCCCCGCGGACGAGCGGCTGCGCAGCGCCGGTGCCGTCCGCGGCTACCTGCACGACCTGATCCTCGCCAAGCGGGAGGACCCGGGCGACGACCTGCTCGGCAGGCAGCTGGTCAAGATGCGCGACAACGGCGAGGAGGACGTCGAAGACCTCGTCGCGATGGCCACGCTGCTGCTCGTCGCCGGGCACGAGACCACCGCGAACATGATCTCGCTGGGCACGCTGACGCTGCTGGAGAACCCGGACGACCTCGCCGCGATCAAGGCGGACCCGGAGCGCACGCCCGGGATGGTGGAGGAACTGCTGCGCTACCTCACCATCGTCGAGACCGTGACCTCGCGGGTCGCCACCGCCGACGTCGAAGTGGGCGGCACGCTCATCCGCGAGGGCGACGGGGTCATCGCCCTCGGCCACACCGCGAACCACGACCCCGGCGCCTTCCCCGAACCGGACGAGTTCGACATCGGCCGCGGCGCCCGCCACCACGTCGCCTTCGGCTACGGACCGCACCAGTGCCTCGGGCAGAACCTCGCCCGGCTGGAGCTGCAGATCGTGTTCGACACCCTGTTCCGCCGGATCCCGACGCTCGCGCTCGCGGGACCCCGCGCCGAGCTGCCGTTCAAGGACGACGCCGTGATCTACGGCGTGTACTCGCTGCCGGTCACCTGGTGACGGGGGCCGGCGTGCGGATCAACGCGGACACCGGGCGCTGCATCGGGGCGGGGCAGTGCGTGCTGACCGAACCGGACGTGTTCGACCAGGACGACGACGGCCTGGTGATGCTGCTCGCCGACGACGTGGACGGGGAGCGGGTGGAGCAGGTGCGGACCGCCGTGCAGATCTGCCCCAGCGCCGCGCTGTCCCTCGCAGCGGACGGGTGACCTCCCGGGTGGACGGCCCGGTCGCCCGAGGAGCGGGCCGTTCACCCGGGCGTCACCACGCCTCCCGCTCCAGGGGGCGGGGGTCGGTGACGGTGGTCGACGGGGTCGCGAAGCGGCGGACGCGGCGTTGCGGTGCGGTGTGGCGCTCCCAGCCCGGATCGCCGGTGGCGGCGAACCGGACCCACGCCGAGTGCACCTCCCGCACCAGCTCCGGCGGAGCGCCGTCGCCCAGCAGGGCGCCGTCCCCGCGCAGCCGCGGGCCGTCCGCCGAGTCGAACACGAACGGCAGCTCCACCCCGTGCGCCGCGCCGAGCCGCCCGCCCAGCGCCGTCGACCGCCACGCGAACTCGTAGCGGAACGTCGGCAGCCCGCGCCCCGCGTGCGCGTCGGCGAGCGCCCGGGTGCCCGCCCCGAACAACGCGTCGCCGAGCACCGCCGACCGCAACTCGCCACCGGAGGCCGCCGGGCGCTGCCGCCGGTACGCCTCGACAAGCCGGTCCGGCTCCGGATGTGCTTGCGCCGCAACCGAACGCGCGTCCTCCACAGTGGACGAATCGAGCTCGGCGGCGGACAGGTACAGGTTGCCCTCCTCGGTGTTGTTCCCGATCAGCAGCTCCACCTCGGCGCCGTCCCCGGCCGCCACCGACACCGCGGGCTGCCGCTCCAGCACCACGCCGAGCGGCGTCAACCGCAGCAGCGGATCGTGGTGCCCCGGTACCCGCAGATCCGGCTTGCCCAACCGGGAGACCGCGTCGACCAGCCGCTCGTCCGGCACCTCCGGCACCTCGGCGAGCGGCACGCCCAGCACCCCGGCCAGCCGGTTCGCGACCAGCTCCGCCTGCGCGGGCACGAACGCGCCGAGCCCGTTGCCGCTCTGCACCACCGCCCGCCGGAACAGGCCCCGCGCCGCCGGTTCCGCCAGCACCGCGCCCACCACGGTCGCCCCGGCCGACTGGCCGGCCACCGTGACGTTGTCCGGATCGCCGCCGAACGCGCCGATCTCCGCCCGCACCCAGCGCAGCGCCGCCAGCACGTCCAGCACTCCCCGGTTGTCCGGCGCTCCCGGCAGCGACAACCAGCCCGGCGCCCCGATCCGGTAGTCCACCGACACCAGCACCACGCCGTCCCGGGAGAACCCGGTCCCGTCGTACAGCGACGCCTGCGCCGCGCCCGACACGAAACCGCCGCCGTGCACGAACACCAGCACCGGCAGCCCGCCCGTCGCCGCGTCCGGCGTCCACACGTCCACCGACAGGTAGTCGTCGCCGCGCACCCAGCCCGGGCCGAAGAACGGACCCATGTCCAGCCCGCCGAAGTCCCGGTGCGGCGACGGCGCCGTCGGCCCCGCCGCGGTCGCGTCCCGCACCCCGTCCCAGCCGGGCGCGGGCTTCGGTGCCGCGAACCGGGCCGGACCCACCGGGGCCGCCGCGTACGGAATGCCGCGGAACACCAGGCCCTCCGCCGTCCGCGCACCCCGCACCCGGCCCGCGCCGGTGCGCACCACGGCGCTCACCGGTTCGTCCAGCGCGGCCGCTCGAACGCCGCCCAGGCGTCGATCGCGAAGCGGTCCCCGTCCCGGCTGACCTCGGCCGCGCCGTGCCCGCCGAAGTGCGCGGGCACCACCAGCGCGGTGCGGTCCGCCGCGAACTCCAGCAGCCGCCGCCGGGACGCGCGCGCCGCCGCCGGGTCCTCGTCGAAACCGCAGTTGTGCGACGGGTCCAGCAGCTGCACCGGGGTGTGCAGCAGGTCGCCGATGAACACCGCCCGGTCCGAACCCGACTCCAGGTGCAGCACCGACGAACCCGGGGTGTGGCCCGGCGCGGGCAGCAGCCGCAGGTTCTCGTCGATGACCCGCTCGCCCTCCCACAGCTCCGCCAACCCCGCCCGGTGCACCGGCGCCACGCTGTCCTCGAACACGTTCTGGTGGCTGCGCGTGCTCTTCGGCCGGTGCTCGCCCAGCGGGTTCCAGAACTCGAAGTCCACCCGCGGCAGCAGGTAGGTGGCGTTCGGGAACGTCGGCACCCAGTCCCGCTCCACCAGCCGCGTGTTCCACCCGACGTGGTCCACGTGCAGGTGCGTGTTGATCACGATGTCGACGTCCTCCGGCCGCACCCCGGCGCGGAGCAGGGCGTCCAGGTAGCCGGTGTTCAAGTGCCGCCAGTGCGGTGAGTACGGCCGTTCCTTGTGGTTGCCGACCCCGGTGTCCACCAGGATCGTGCGGCCCGCGCTGCGCAGCACCCAGGTCTGCACCGCGGCCATGAAACCGTTGTCGGCGGGCGACCAGAAGTCCGGATCCAGCAGATCCCGCTCGGCCTCGAACACCTCGGTCGGGATGTCGGGGAAGAACTCGTCCATGCCCATCGCACGGCCGTTGATCTCCAGCACGCGCGTGACTTCGACGTCTCCCAGCATGATGCTCTCCATGCCGTCGACCATGCGCCGCGCACCAGGTCGCGGGGTATCCGTCACGTGACTGCACCTGCCGGGGCGGGGCTAGAGTCGGAGGCCGGGAGGCCGCGGATGCAGGAGATCATCGGCCGGGAGCGGGAGCTCGCGCAGCTGCGCCGGACCGCGCACGGCACCGGGCACGTGCTGGTCGTCACCGGCGACCCCGGCATGGGCAAGACCACGCTGCTCGACGCCGTCGCCGGACCGGGCGCGCTGCGGATCGCGGGCAGCGAGAGCGAAGCGAACCTGGCCTTCGCCGGGCTGCACCGGTTGCTCGCGCCGCTGCTGCGCCGCGCCCCGGACCGGCCGGAGACCGCTCGGCTGCGCTGCGCGTTCGGCATGGACCGCGGCGACGACGAACCCGACGTGCTGCGGCTGGGCCTCGCCGCGCTGGAACTGCTCGCCGAGCACGGCGGCCCGCTCGTCGTCGACGACGCGCACTGGCTGGACCGGGCCAGCCTCGACCTGCTCGCGTTCCTCGCCCGCCGCATCGGGACCGAACCGCTGAGCCTGCTCATCGGCGCCCGCGAGGACGAACCGCTGCCCGGCATGGACGGGCTGCCGACGCTGCGCCTCGAACCGCTCGGCGAACTCGACGCGAACCGCGTCCTCAACGCGCTGCCGCAGCCCCCGGCAGGCGCGCGGCGGATGCGGGTCCTCGCCGAAGCGGGGGGCAACCCGCTCGCGCTCGTCGAACTCGCCGCCGTCCCGCAGGAGACCGGACCCGGGCCGCTGGCCACCACCGAACGGCTGGAGAAGATCTTCGCGGCGCGGGCGCAGGAACTGCCCGAGCGCACCAGGGAACTCCTGCTGGAACTCGCCGCCGCCGACACGCCCGACCCGGTGCACGCGCCCGGTGACGGGTGGGCCCCGGCCGAACGCGTCGGGCTGGTGCGCTGGGACGGCACCCGGTTCCGGTTCCGGCACCCGCTGGTGCGCTCCGCCCTGTACCACTCGGCGCCGTTCGAGCAGCGCCGCCGCGCCCACTTCGTCCTCGCCGACGCCACCCGCGCCGAACCGGACCGGCACGCCTGGCACCTCGCCGCCGCCGCGACCGGACCCGACGAGGACGTCGCCGCCCGCCTGGAGGACACCGCCGAACGGGCCCGGCGGCGCGGTGGCTACGCGGCCGCCGCCACCGCGCTGGAACGCGCCGCCGAGCTCAGCCCCGACCGCGCCGACCAGGCCCGGCGGCTGGTGCTCGCCGCGAACTCCGCGCTGTTCACCGCCCGCTCCGGCTGGGTCGAAGACCTCGCCGCCCGCGTCGTGGACCGCACCGACGACCCCGGGCTGCTCGCCGTCGCCGCGCTGCGCGCCGGGCAGGCCCTCACCGTCAGCCACCGGCACGCCGCCGCGTTCGCCCAGCTCACCCGCACCGCCACCGACCTCGCGCACCGCGACCCGGCGACCGCGCTCGACGCGCTCGGCACCGCCGCCGTCGTCGCCTACTACTGGGCGGAACCCGGCCGCGGCGACGAGGTCATCGCCGCCCTCCCCGAGATCGACGGGCCGCACGACCCGGTCACCGAAGCGTGGGTGCGGGCCGTCGCCGACCCGATCGGCAGCCGGGAGGACGTGCTGCCGCGGCTGCCCGCGCTCGCCGACGCCGACTCCGGGCCCGGGCGGGCCATCGCCGTCGCCACCATCGCCTGGCTGCTCGACGAGGCGCCGATCGCGCTGCGGCTGTTCGAGCAGGCCTTCGACCAGTGGCGGGTCCGCGGGCCGCTGCCCGAAGGGCTCGGCTGCGCCCACGGGTGGGCGCTGTTCGAGGCCGGGCACTGGACGCAGGCGCGCGCCATCGCCGCCGACTCGGTGCACAACGGGGCCCGCGCCGAACTCCCGCACGTCGTCGCCGGCTCCCGCACCATGGACGCCGCGGTGCTCGCGCTGCGCGGGGACACCGCCCGGGCGCGGGAACTCGCCGCCGAAGCACTGTCCACGGTGGACCCGTCGGTGAGCCGGATGGTGGCCGTCCGCGCCCGCTACGTGCTCGGCCTCGTCGCCGCGGCCGACGGCGACCACGCCACCGCCTACGCGCAACTGCGCCGCGCCTTCACCGCGGACGGCGGGTTCGAGCACTACCACCAGTCCATCGCAGCCCTGCCCGATCTGGCCGCCGCCGCGAACCGCCTCGGCTCCGGGCACGACGCCGAGCACGTCGTGGACTCCGCGGAACGCAGGCTCGGCGGCGGCGCGTCCCCGCGGCAGCGGGCGCTGCTGGAGCACGCCCGCGCGCAGCTCGCCACCGACCCCGAACCGCACTACGCGGCGGCGCTCGCCGACCCCCGCACCGGCCGGTGGCCGTTCGAGCGGGCCCGCGCGCTGCTCGACCAGGCCGCGTGGCTGCGCCGGGCCCGCCGCATCAGCGAAGCCCGCGCGCCGCTCGCCGAAGCGCTCGACACCTTCCGCAGGCTCGGCGCCGAACCGTGGACCGCCCGCGCCGAAGCGGAACTCCGCGCCTCCGGCGGCGCCGAACCCGCCGCACCCGCCCCGGACGTGCTCGCCGGGCTCAGCCCGCAGCAGCAGCAGATCATCCGGCTCGCCGCCCGCGGCCTCACCAACCGGGAGATCGGCGACCGGCTGTACCTGTCCCCCCGCACCGTCGGGTCGCACCTGTACCGCTCGTTCCCGAAGCTCGGCGTCAGCACCAGGACCCAACTCCGCGACCTGCTCGGGTGAACGGCCCGTCGGCTCCTTCTGAGAAGGGGTCGGGTGGCGGAACCTCAGCGCTCTCCGCGCTGCGGTGCCGGGTGCATGCGTGGTCGCTGCTCAGCGGCTCCGCCGCTGACAGGACCGTGCGGACGGGGCGCCGCGGGTCGTCACTCGTCGGATTCCTCCAGGGCTCCGATCCAGAGGTAATCGCGGGCCCGGGTGGTGGCGACCAGGAGCTGGCGTTGCAGCGCCTCCAGCTCGTCGCGGTAGAAGCCCATCGGCCTGCGCTCGTCCGGCAGGAACACCGCCCGGAACTCGAAGCCCTTCGCCTCCAGCAGAGTTCCCACCAGCACCGCCGCCGGCTCCGGCGACCACGGCGCCAGCCGCCGTGCCGGGACACCACCGCGGCGCAGCACCTCGGTCCACTCCTCCGCGGCCGTGCGGGAGCGGGTCAGCACCGCGGTGCCCGCACCCGCGTCGAGCCCGCGCAGCGCCGCCAGCACCGCGTCCCGCTGCGCGACCCCGTTCCAGCGCACCACTTCACCGCCGCTGAGCACCGGCAGCGAGGAGCGCAACGTGACCGCCGGGGCCCCGTCGATGTCGTCGAACCGGTTCACCGCGTCCAGCTCGCCCGCGGCCTCCACGATCGCCGCCCGGTTCCGGTAGTTGCGCCGCAGCACCTCGCTGCGGCCGCGCAACGAGATCCCCGCCTCGGACAGCCGCCAGCCGCCCGCGAACACCTGCTGCTGCCCGTCCCCGACCAGCAGCAACCGGTTCGGCCCGTCCCCGCTGACCGCGTGCACCAGCCGCAGCCCGACCAGGGTCAGGTCCTGCACCTCGTCGACCGCGACCCCCGAGTACACCCGGCCCAGCGGGGTGCGGCCGAGCTCGTCGAGCGCGCGGATCAGCACGTCGTTGCGGTCGTAGATGCCGCGCTCGCACAGTTCCCGCTCGTACTCGCAGTAGAACTCCCAGACGTGCGCGCGGAACGCGGGGCTGAGCTGACCGCCGCGCCCGCGCCGCGTCGCCGATCGGTACGACTCCAAGGTGCCCAGCCCGCGGCCCTTGATCACCCGGTCGATCTCGTCCTTCCAGTAGTGCCTCGATGGTCGTGCGGCGGCGAGCGGCCCGGACCGCCCGGACCGCTCCCACACCGCGGTGAACGCCGCGTCCACCCGATGCTCGTCGACCACCGTGTCCCGGCCGCGTTCGGCGAGCAGTTCCGCGGCCCACTCGTGCAGGTTCCGGAACTCCACCCGGTGCGCGACCTGCGGGGCCAGCGCGCGGAACTGCTCCCGCGCCAGCTCCGGCAGCGACTCCAGGTGCGAGGTGAACAGCAGCCGCCCCGGGCCGCGCCGCGCCAGGTGCGCCAGCCGGTGCAGCGCCAGCGTCGACTTGCCGGTGCCCGCCGGGCCGGAGATCCGCGCCGGGCCGCCGTACTGCCTGCGCACCGCGCCGAGCTGCGCGTCGTCCAGGAACAGGCGCCAGTCCGGCACCGCGACGTGCGGGGCCCGCTCGGCCTGCTCGTCCCGCAGCCGCCGCACCTCGAACAGGCCGGAGGAGCGGTCCGAGGCCCCGACCTGGCCCGCGCCGCGCGGCCGCGGGATCCGCTGCGGGTTCCAGGCGATCGGCGTCAGGTCGAACGTGCCGTTGTCCAGCTGCCGGGCCGCCGCCAGCGCATCCGCCCCGTCCAGGACCGGTTCCGCGCACACCAGCACCCGGTCCAGCTCGGACTCCGCGACCACCACGTGCTCGCCGTCCTCGGCCGTGGCGCGCCCGCCCTCCGGGAACACCACCACGGTGCGCACGACCGCTTCGGTGAGCAGCCCGTGCGGCGTGGCCAGGCCCGCGAGCAGCTCCGCGGTCCACACGAACGCGGCCCGCGCCGCCGCCACCGGCGGTTCGTGCTCGCACAGCAGCACCACCAGCACCCCGCCCGGCCCGACCAGCACCGCGTCCGGCCGGTTGTCCGGGGTGTGCGGGGCGAACTGGTTCAGCAACGTGTACCAGCCGGAACCGCGTTCCACCGCGAACCGCTCCACGACCCGCTTCTGCCAGCTCGGCAACGGGGGTCGGGCGCGCAGTTGCTCGTCGGCCTCGCGCCGCAGCCGCTCGCGGTGGTGATCGTAGGTCCCTGTCACGGAGACTCCCCGGTTCGCACGCAGGTGCTCTACCGACATTACGGTCTTCCGCGCGGAAAACGAGACCTGCGAAGCGGGATCACCTCAATGTCGCAGGGCGGTGCGAAACCGGGCGTCACCACCTCCACAATGGACGTGTGGACCCGCTGCACGATCCGGACGACGAAGCCCTGCTCGACCCGCGACAGGCGCGGGAGCTCGCCGGGCTCGTCGAAACCGCCCGCCTCGCCTCCGGCGCCATCCGCTACGGCCGCATCGGCCGCGTCGGAGCCGCCACCGTGGTGCTCAACCAGGACGACCCGCTGCCCGCGGGCAACCACGCCGTCGGCCTGTGGGGCACGCTCGCCGAGGTCGCCACGACGCTGCTCACCTTGGAGCGGTCCTTCGCGGACGCCGGGCGGCCCGAAGCGATCGTGTACGCCTCGCCGACCACGGTCGCCGAGATCGAGGGCATCGCCGACGACTCCGGCTGGCGCGCCGTCGAGGAGCAGATGGCGCTGCTGCACCGCGAGGACAAGACGCCCAGCCGGGACGTCCGGCCCGCCACCGACGACGACCTGCGCGGCATCGCCGAGCTCATCGGCGACGACGCCGGCCTGTCCGACGACGGGGAACGGCGGCTGGTGCGGACCCTCGCGCACCGCGGCGACGACCCCCGCTGCGTGCTGCGCGTCGTCGACGACCCGGAAACCGACCGCATCGCCGGATTCGCCCAGGGCTTCGCGGAACGCGGCGTCGGCCTCGTCGAGCAGGTCGTGGTGCGGCCGGGGCGCAGGCGGCGCGGCATCGGTTCGTCCCTGGTCGCGGAGGTCGTCGACGAGGTGCGGGCGCGCGGGGCGCGGCTCGGCGCCGCGCACGGCGACGAAGGGGGAGCGGCTGAGCGCTTCGCCGACGAGTGCGGGTTCGAAGCCGTCTACCCGGTGACCGCCTACGCGCGGCGGGTGGACGAGCTGCTCGACTGACGCCTGGTGCGGATGTGGCCCGGGTGGCGCCGGGCGCATGTGTCCGCCGCGGGGGCCGTGGGTATGACGTCTGTGGCGCTGGCGAACGCAGTGCCGTCCCGCGGCGAGGTGGTGATCACGATGACGGCGACCATGCGGCTGCCCAAACCGGTGGCCGAGACCTGGGAGTGGCAGCTGCAAGCCGCCTGCCGGGACCTGAGCACCAGCACGTTCTTCCACCCGGAGAACGAGCGCGGCAGCGCCCGCAGCAACCGGGAGGAGCAGGCGAAGCAGATCTGCCACCGCTGCCCGGTGATGCTGTCCTGCCGCGAGCACGCACTGGCCGTGCAGGAGCCGTACGGCGTCTGGGGCGGGCTCAGCGAACGGGAACGGCAGGACCTGCTGGCGAAGCGGGTGCCGAAGCCGCGCGCCGCGGCGTGACCGGCGGAGGCCGACATGACCCCCACCGGAGTGCCCGCCGACGAGCTCGCCGAGCCGGACCTGCTGCGCGAGCTGGAACGGCTGCACCGCACCCGCAACGAGACGTTCCTGCACGGAGCGCCGGACGCGCTGCGCGAGCACACCGCGCGGTCGTTCGAACTGGAACAGGAGTACCTGCGCAGGCATCCCGACCGCCAGGTGGATCCGCGGCGGACCCGCGCGGGCGCGAGAGGAGACCCGGTTCATGGCAGCTGAAACGGACCAGACGGACCCGTCCCGCGACCACCGGCCCGCCCCGGGCTCGCCGGGCCGGAAGCCGCGGATCGTCATCGTCGGCGGCGGCCACGTGGGCCTGACCGTGGCGCTGCGGCTGCAGAAGCGGCTGGAACCCGGCGAAGCGCGGATCACCGTCATCGACCCGCAGTCGCACATGACCTACCAGCCGTTCTTGCCGGAGGCGGCCGCCGGATCCGTCGAACCGCGGCACGTGGTGGTGCCGCTGCGGCAGGCGTTGCGGCGCAGCGAGGTCCTCACCGCCCAGGTCACCTGCATCGACCACCGCAGCCGCGAGCTGACCGCCACGCTCGCCGACGGCACCGAGGAGCACCTCACCTACGACGTGCTCGTCGTCGTGCCCGGTTCGGTGTCGCGGGCGCTGCCCATCCCGGGCCTGTCCGAGCGGGGCGTGGGCTTCAAGACCATCGGCGAGGCCATCTACCTGCGCAACCACGTGCTGTCCCGGCTGGACATCGCCGCCAGCACCTCCGATTCGGAGCTGCGGCGGCGGTTGCTGACGTTCCTGTTCATCGGCGGCGGCTACGCGGGCATCGAGGCGATCGCCGAGCTGGAGAGCATGGCCCGGGAGGCGATCCGCGCCTACCGCACCCTCGAACCCGGCGACATGCGCTGGATCATGGTGGAGGCGACCGGCCGCATCATGCCCGAGGTCAGCGCGCCGATGGGCGAGTACACCCGCCGCCGCCTGGAGGAACGCCGCATCGAGGTGAAGACCGACACCACCGCGAAGACCCTCACCGACGGGCACGTGGTGCTCTCCGACGGCGACGAGTTCGACGCGGACACGATCGCCTGGACCGCCGGGGTCAAACCGCACCCGATGCTGGAGGACTCCGACCTGCCCCGCGACGGCAAGGGCCGGGTGGAGTGCACCGCGAAGCTGCAGGTCCGCGGCACCCAGGACGTGTTCGCCGCCGGCGACTGCGCCGCCGTCCCCGACCTGACCAGTGACAAGGCCGACGCGCTGTGCGGGCCGTCCGCCCAGCACGCGGTGCGCCAGGCGCGGGTGCTCGCCGACAACGTCGTCGCGCTGCTGCGCGGCCACGAGCAGCAGGAGTACCGGCACCGCTACGCCGGATCCGTCGCCGGGCTCGGCCTGTTCCAAGGCGCCGCCGAGGTGTACGGCATCAAGCTCAAGGGCCTGCCCGCGTGGTTGCTGCACCGCGCCTACCACCTGGCGAAGCTGCCGACGCTGCGGCTGAAGGCCCGCATCCTCGGCGACTGGCTGCTGGAGATCCCGCTGCGGCGGCAGACCGTCGCCCTCGGCGAACTCCACGACCCGCGGTCCGCGTTCGTCAAGGCCGCCAACACCCGGGGCCTGCCCACCGAGCACGGCCGCGCCGGGTGAACCGTCGGCGCAGCGCACAGTCCCGCGACCGCCTCTCGAAGATCGAGGGGGACCCCCTTCGCGGGGGCTTCGCGGGCCTGTTGTACTGTATGCAGGCACGAGGCGAACGGGGCCGGACCACCGGAATCGGGAGCCGCACAAGTGAATCAGGGGCTGTGGCGCAGTTGGTAGCGCACTTGACTGGCAGTCAAGGGGTCACGGGTTCGAATCCCGTCAGCTCCACGCAATAGGAGGCTCGCGCTCGCGGAGAGCGCGAGCCTTTTGCGTTCCGCGTGTTTATCGCGGGGGCCGCCCCCCCCCGGACCCCCACGGTGCGGTGGTCGCTTTTCGTTGGCTCCTGACGTTGTGGAGCGTTCCTGGTCTGCTCACTGACCAGCGGTTTTGTGTTCGAGTAAGCTCCCGCAACCTCCACCCTGGAATCGCAGGTAGCAGGTCCGGTGCTCAGCTGAGTGCCGGGCCTGTTTCCGCATCGGGTGGCTAACCGGGTGACCACCCCTTTCTTCGCGCCCCTCAGCCTCAGCGCCAGACCCTGCCGCTGAGGGGTTCGCTGAACGGTCTGGAGGTCGCCGAGAGCGGCGTGCGATCCTCCCCTCACGTGCGAGCGGATTCTCCTGCGTTGCCAGCCGCGTGCGGCGTTGCGGCGAGCTGTGGGTTCCTCGATCGCGGCGGTGACCGCGTTCCTGGGCGCCTGATGGGGGACGCGTCCGGCCGGTGCCGCGACCTCGGCCGGTGGGGCTGTGGTTAGCTTCCCGGTCGTGGCGAAGCTCTACTTCCGGTACGGCGCGATGAACTCGGGCAAGTCGACGGCGCTGATCCAGGTGGCCCACAACTACCAGGAGCGCGGGCAGCGCGTCGTCGTGGTGAAGCCGAAGCTCGACACCAAGAGCCCGGTGGTGCTGTCCCGGATCATGGTGACCCGCGAGGTCGACGTGGTGCCCGGCGAGGACGACCTGCTGCGGGACGCGGTGCTCGCCGGGGGCGCACCGGACTGCGTCCTCGTCGACGAAGCCCAGTTCCTCACCGGGCCCCAGGTGGAGGACCTGTTCCGGCTCGCCGTGCTCGACGGGATCCCGGTCATCGCCTACGGGCTGCGCAGCGACTTCCGCACCCGCGGCTTCCCGGGCAGCCTCCGGTTGATGGAACTGGCGCACTCCATCGAGGAGCTCAAGACCGTCTGCCGCTGCGGGCGCAAGGCCACGTTCAACGCGCGCACCCTCGACGGCGAGTTCACCCGGGACGGCAGCCAGGTCGCCATCGACGGCGAAGTCGGCTACGAGTCCATGTGCGGGAACTGCTACCTGCGCAACGTCGGCACCCTCGGCTGACCGGCCGCCTTCGTGGCGGGGAAACGCCCGTGCGGCCCCGGCCGCGACGGATCTTGTTCCACGCTCGTGACGTTCCGGGGTCGGAGCGCGGACATCGCGGCGGAACCGTGGTCCTCGTCGGTTCCGCACAAGCGAAGGAGTTCCACCCATGCGCGTCCGTGCCGCAGCCGCGACCGGCGTCGCGCTGGCCGTGGCGGTGTTGACCGCACCCGCCGCGACAGCCATCACCGGTGGCGAGGAGTCGCCGAACGCCTACCCGTTCACGGGGTCGCTCCAGCGGCCCGAATCACCCCGGCCGGACGGTCACGTCTGCGGGGTCACGCTGATCTCGCCGGAGTGGGTGGTCACCGCCGCGCACTGCGCGCGGACCGACGACCAGGCCACCACGGGACATCCGGTGGACTGGCGGGTCCGGCTCGGGTCGGTCGACCCCGCCTCGGGCGGTGAGCTGATCGACGTCGACGAGTTCATCGCCCACCCCAGCGGGCAGCAGGGCAACGACATCGCCCTGCTGCGGTTGCGGACCCCGGCGAAGGGCGCCCCGATCCCGATCGCGGCGCGGACACCGCCCGCCGGGACGCCCACCCGGATCATGGGCTGGGGGGTGACCTGCGACGAGAACGCCCCGGAGTGCTTCCCCGCGCACCTGCGGGAAGCCGACACCGAGGTGCAGCCCGCCGACGCCTGCGAACGGTCCGGGATCGGCGCGGACGAGATCTGCGTCGGGGCCCGCGACGGCAGCACCGCCGCGACCAACATGGATTCCGGCGGGCCCGCGCTCGTCGAGGACGGCGATGGCTGGGCGCTGGCCGGTGCCGTGCACGGCAGCAACGGGAAGGGGCAGCCCGTCGTCTACACGGACGTGGCGGCGATGCGGTCCTGGATCGAGTCCATGACCGCCGACCGCAACCCCACCCTGGAAGGGGCGGCGGTCGTCGGCGACTGCTCCGCCTCCATCGTCCGCACCGGCGCGACCAGGCCGCAGGACCCGGCGCTGGTGCTCACCAACGGGCACTGCACCAGCGGCGCACGTCCCGCGCCCGGCGACGTGGTCGTCGAACGCCCCGAGGAGCAGATGGTCGGCGTCCTCGGCACCGACGGGCCGGTGACGACCGCGAAGACCACCGACCTGGTGTACGCCACCATGACCGGCACCGACGTCGCGCTGTACCGGTTGGACAAGACCTACGCGCAGCTCGCGGACGAGGGCGTCAAGGTCTTCGAGCTCTCCGCCCGGGCCCCGCGGCAGGCCGACGCGATCGACGTCGTCTCGGGCGGATTGCAGGACACCTGGAGCTGCGCCGTCGCGGGCATCGTGCCGGAGCTGCGCGAGGAGGGCTACTCCCAGCGGCAGGCGATCCGGTACACCGAGGACTGCCTGCCCGACGCGGGCGGTTCCGGTTCGCCGCTGCTCGACCCGGCCACCGGTGCCGTCGTCGGGATCCACAACTCCAGCAACACCTCGGGCGAGGTCTGCACCGCGGACAACCCGTGCGAGGTGGACGAGGAAGGCGTGGTCACCGTCCACCCGCAGCGGCGCTACGCGCAGCAGACGGCGGCGATCCCCGCGTGCCTCACGCCCGGATCGGGCATCGATCTCTCCCGCCCGGACTGCGCGCTGCCCGGCGCGGCCTGACCGCCACCGGCACCGCGCGCGACCGGCGCGCGGTGCCGCTCGGTCCGCTCAGGACTCCGGGTGCCGCCCGAGGAGGCCGTCCGCGATCAGGTCGGCGAGCTGGCGGGCGGTGCGCAACTGGCCGTCCCGGGTCACCGGCGCGGCGCGGCCGCGCCGGTGCGCCAGCGGCAGCTGCACCAGCCCGGCGACCGGGCTGATCACGGCGAAGAAGAGCACGTCGACCGGCACCAGGGGCAGGCGTCCCGCAGCCATGAGTCGTTCGACCGCCGGGAGCAGCGGGCGCAGCGTCGGCGCGACGTACTTCTCGTGCAGGTGGTCCAGGCGCTCGGACTCCCGGCCGAACTCGTCGGCGAGCAACCGCCCGAACAGCGGCACTTCGACGGCGGACCGGTAGAAGTGGTGGATCACGGCGCGGACCAGCTCGGCATCGTCCAATCCGGCCCCGGCCAGCCGCTCGCGTTCCCGCTGGTCGGCTTCGAGGACGGAATCGACCGCGGCCCGCCAGAAGCGGGACTTGGACCCGTAGCGGTCGTTGATGAAGTTGTGGCTGACGCCGAGGCGTCGCGCGAGTTCCCGCGCCGAGGCGCGCTCGTAGCCGAGGTCGGCGAACGCCTCCACGCCTCGCCGGAGGACCTCGGCCTCGTCCGGTGCCGGCCGCGAGCCCGGCCCGGGCCGTCCCGGCCGCCGTGCCGCGCCGGTCGGTTCGTCGGTCGCCATGCGCTCGTCCTCCCCGCTTTCGCTCCGCAGTGGAATCCTGACACCTGTCAGGTAGTGTCTGACGGGTGTCAGGATACCGTGGACCAGCAGGAGGCACGAACATGGCGACCACCCCGGACATCCCGGCCCCCGACCTCACCGGCAGGCTCGCGGTGGTCACCGGAGCGAGCGACGGCGTCGGACTGGGGCTGGCGACCCGGCTCGCCGGCGCCGGCGCGGAAGTCGTGCTGCCGGTCCGCAACCCGCGCAAGGGCGATGCCGCGATCGCGAAGATCCGCCACCGGCATCCCGGGGCCGAGGTGTCGCTGCGCGAGCTCGACCTGTCCTCGCTCGCGTCCATCGCCGCGCTCGCGGACCGGCTCGCCGGGGAAGGGCGGCCGATCCACGTCCTGGTGAACAACGCCGGGGTGATGACCCCGCCCGAGCGGCGCACCACCGAGGACGGCTTCGAGCTCCAGTTCGGCACCAACCACCTCGGGCACGTCGCGCTCGTCGCCGGATTGCTGCCGCTGCTGCGCGCGGGCCGTGCCCGGGTCACCTCGCAGCTCAGCGTCGCCGCCGGGCGGCACGGCATCAACTGGGACGACCTCCAGTGGGAGCGGAACTACCGCGGGAACCGGGCCTACAGCCAGTCGAAGATCGCGCTCGGCCTGTTCGGCCTGGAACTCGACCGGCGCAGCCGGGAGGGCGGTTGGGGCATCACCAGCAACCTCTGCCACCCGGGGGTGTCACCCACGAACCTCCTCGCCGCCCGGCCCGAGGTCGGCCGCGGCCGGGACACCGCGAAGGCGCGGTTCATCCGCGCCCTGTCCGCGCGCGGCGTCCTGTTCGGGACGGTGGACACGGCGTCGCTGCCCGCGCTGCCCGCGCTGCACGCCGCCACGGCACCCGGCGCGGAGGGCGGCCGGTTCTACGGACCCAGCGGTTTCCGCCACTTCTCCGGTCCGCCCGCCGAGCAGGAGCCGTACCCCGGCCTGCGCAGCACCGACGAGGCACGGCGCATCTGGACGACCTCCGAAGAGCTGATCGGGCTGCGGTTCCCCGCCGTGGAAGCCCCCGCCGGCTAGTCGGGCGAGCGGCGGCGCCCTGCTCCGCTCGATCCGGCAGGCGGGGTGCCGCGGACCGGCCGGGAACCCCTCGAACGCGGGGGCGGGAACGTCCGCGCCGACCGAAGAGTCCACCCAGGACGGTCGAGCAGCAGGAACCGGTGGTGCGGCCTCGGCCATCCGGACCAGCGCAGCCGAGGGGATTCCCGTACCCGGCCCCGGACCACCCCGCCGGCCCGCGGCGCCGCCGCAGAATTGCGGAGCAAGCACGCGACGCCGTGGAACGGCGGGTCGGGCCGCACCGGTCCGCCGCCACCACCGCGGCCGAGGGCGTTCGGAGGGTGATCATGGCGACCGAGGTCGAGGCGAAGCCCCACGCTGCGGGGACCAGGACCGCGGGGGAGAGCGGGCAGCGAACGCGCGTGGCGGTGTGGGCCCCCGATCCGATCACGCTGGTCGGCCTCACCGAGACGCTGGTGAGCAGCCTCGACGTGTTCGTCGGGTCCACCGACCAGCCGTCGGACGTGGACGTGTGGGTGTTCGCGACCGACCGGGTCACCTCCGACGTGGTGGCCCGCATGCGGCGGACGGCGGCCGGTTCCACCGCTCCCGCGGTCCTGGTGACGCGCGAACTGGAGCGGGCCCACCTGATGAGCGTGGTCGAATGCCGGGTGGTCGCCGTCGTGCACCTCACCGCGGCCACCGAGGAACGCCTGGTCAGCACCATCGCTGCTGCCGCCGCCGGAGGTGGTTCGCTGCCGCCGAACCTGCTCGGCGAACTCCTGCGGCAGGTGCAGACCCTCCAGCAGGAGGTGCTGGCACCCCGAGGCCTCAACTCCGCCGGGTTCACCCCGCGCGAGATCTGCTGGCGGCTGTGCACGCGGCCGGGGCTCGCGGACAGCTCCAGCAGCAGCCGCAGTTCCGTCGGGGTCAGCCGCACCGGGTCGCCGTCCTTGGCGACCAGCAGCGCGGCGCGGTCGATGGACAGCCGGGTGGCGCTCCAGGTCGGCCTGCGGGCGGGCGGTGCGCCGGAGCACGGCGCGCAGGCGCGCTTCGAGCACCCTGGCCCGCACCGGCTTGACCACGTAGTCGTCGGCGCCCGCTTCCAACCCGGCCACCACGTCGATGTCGTCCCCGCGCGCGGTCAGCACGATCACCGGGAGTTCGCCGCCCGCGCGGATTCGCCGGCACACCTCGAAGCCGTTCATCCCGGGCAGCATCAGGTCGAGGACCACGACGTCCGGGGGATCGGCCCGCAGCTGGTCGAGCCCCGCTTCGCCGGTTTCCACGCCGTGGACCTGGTGCCCCTGCTGGGACAGGCCCAGTTCGAGACCGCGGCGGACGGCGGGATCATCCTCGATCAACAGCACGCGTGACACCTGATCGAGTATCACAGCAGCACCGGGCGCACTCGCGACGGGCGCACCGGGGCGCGCCCCGGCCGGAGAAGTGATCACCCCGCTCAGCGTCGGCCCGCCGGGTCACCGCTACGTCCGGGGGATGTCCCGAGTTCGTCACGATCCCGGCGGGCGCCCGCCCCCGCGCAGCGCCCGCCGCCGCGCCGGAACTCGGCGGTGGCCGCGATGACGGCGGATGGCCCGGTGCCGCGCGGATCGACGCCGATGGCGGCGGAGCCCGGCCGGAATGCGGATCCGGGACGGCCTGGGCGGCGCGGGAGTGTCCGATGTGGATGGACCGAGCAGAGTGTCCGATGTGGACCAGGGGCGGTAGTGGCGACCCCTCGGTGTGACGTGCGTCGCAGTGCCTTGAGCATGACGTTGCGGCACGGCTTCTCCTTCTCCTCGTCACCGGATGTCGATCGAGGAGCGAAGGCCATGACGAACGTGGAGCAGGAAGTGCGGGACGAGCGGCCGACCGAGCGCATCGAGGCCGTCGCGGCCGAGGCGCCGAAGCCGTCGGTGCTGGACCAGGTCGGCGGGCCGGTGGGATTCGTGTACTCCACGGCACCCGTCATCGTCTTCGCCGGGGCGAACTCGTTCCTGCCGCTGTCGGTGACCATCGCCGTGTCGGTCGGCGCCGCCGTGCTGCTGACCGCGTTCCGGATGCTGCGCGGCGAGAAGTTCGCCTCCGCCGTCGGCGGGCTGGTCGCGGTCGGCGTCGCCGTGGGCCTCGCCGCGTGGACCGGGTCGGCGAAGGACTTCTTCGCCATCGGGATCTGGGCCGCGCTGGCCGGGTTCGTGCTCACCGCGGGCTCGCTGCTGGCCCGGCGGCCGGTGACCGGCGTGGTCTGGAACCTGTTGCACGGCGGGACGAACCCGTGGCGGGAGGACCGGCCGAGCCTGCGCGCCCACGACCTCGCCACCCTCGCGGCGGCGCTCGTGTTCGGCGCCCGGTTCGCGGTGCAGCAGTGGCTCTACGTCATCGACACGACCGGTGGGCTGGCGGTGGCCCGCGTCGCGATGGGGACGCCGCTGACGGTGCTCGGCGCGCTGGTCGTCGTCTGGGCGTTCCGCCGCAGCAGCAAGCGCCTCCTCCGGAAGTCGTGAGCGGACCGCACGCGCAGCAGGCCCGGAGGACGACCGTGACCGGCACCGCCACTACCGAAGCCGCCGCCGAATCCGCTGCTGAATCCGCGACCGGATCCGCGACGGCCGAACTCGACCCGGCCGGGCCCGCCGCCACCGAGCCCGCCGCCACGGCACGCCCGAGCCTCCGCGACCGGTACCGCGGGCAGCGGGAACGAGCCCGCCGCAATCGCGCCGCCGACGTCGCGTGGCGTACCGGGGTCGGCATCGCCGGTTCCGCGGTGCTCGTCGCCGGGATCGTCATGATCCCGTACCCGGGGCCGGGCTGGGTCGTGGCGTTCGCGGGCCTCGCCGTGCTCGGCACCGAGTTCGAGCCGGCCCGCCGCGCGCTCGCCTTCCTGCGCCGCGGGTACGACCGGTGGGACGCGTGGCAGCGCGGGCGGCACCCCGCGGTGCGCCTGCTGCTGCTCGCGGGCACCGGCGCCGTGGTGCTGGGCACGGTGTGGCTGCTCGGGGCGCTGGAGTTCGGCGCGGGCCTGATCGGCCTCGACCTCCCGTGGCTCGCGTCCCCGCTCGGCTGACGTGCCGGGCCCCGGCCTACCGGCAGGCGGCGAGCGCCTCCGCCGCGGTGCGGTTGCCCGCCGTGGTCCGCGCGAGCGCCGCGAGGGACGCCCGGTGCGTCGCCTCCTCGGCGGCCGCCGTGCAGTCGGTGACGACGTGCACCTGGAAGCCCAGGTCGGTGGCGTGCCGGGCGGTCTGCTCGACCGTGAGGTCGGTGGCGACGCCGGTGAGGAACAGCGTCCCGACCCCGCGGTCGCGCAACCAGGTGGCGAGATCGTTGCCCGCGAGCCCGGACAGCTTCTGGTTGTCCACCACCAGGCCCGGTTGTCCGGCCAGCTCCGGGACCAGCGCCGCGCCCGGAGCGTCGGGGCGGAACGACTCCTGCGCGTCGCCGACTGCGCGCATGAACTCGGTGTTGCGGACCAGCTCGCCCTCCCCGGCGGGCACGGTGAAGCGGGTGAAGACCAGTTCGGCGCCCGCTGCGGCGGCGGCCGCGTGGAACCGGGCGGCGCGCGCCACCACTCCGCTGCGCGCGACCGGAGCGGCGAGCAGGTCGCCGAAGAACCCTTCCGGCGCGATGACGTTGATCTGCCAGTGCAGCGCCAGCACGGCGCACTTCCCGTTCATGCCCCGATCCTGCCGTCCGCCCGGCGGAAGCGGCCACGGTTCAGGGGCGGGCGCGGTCCGGTCCGGGCGCGTCCGCCCTGCTGGATCGGTGCCACCTGCCACAGCTGCTGGGTGCGGTCCTGGCTGATCGCGACGGCCTCGACGTCGAGCCTGCCGCTGCGGTGCGGGCGTAGGAAGTCGGTGGCGTTGGCGACGCCGACCGCCTGCTGCCCGTGGTCCTCGACCGCTTCGTAGGCCCCGGTGGTGGCGAAGGTTTCGACGACCGCGGTGTGCAGTCCACCGTGGACGATTCCCCAGGGCCGGTGGTGGCGTTCGTCCGCGGCGACCGAGCCGCGCACCGAGGTCGGGGTGATCTCGTCGAACGAGAGGCCGAGTACGGCATCTCGCGCAACATCCACGCTCCTGGTCCGGTCCGCCGGGGCACGCGCGACGGGTGACGGTCAGCAGGCGTCCCAGGAGTAGCGGAGTTCGGCGGCGCCGGCGGGCATCTTCACGTCGGTGAGCTCGACGACGCGGTCCCCGCTCCACGTGGTGCGGCGCACGTGCAGCAGCGGTGCGCGTTCGGTCTCCAGCGCCCGCCGTTCCAGCTCGGTCGCCATCGCGGCGGTGACGACCTCCTCGTAGCGGGTGGCGCCGTGGCCGAGCTCGTCGAGGCGGGCCGGTGCGCCGCCCGGCCCGGTGTCGGGGCGTTCCAGCGCGGTCCCGGCGGTGATCGACCGCGGGAACCGGGAGACCGCCAGCAGCACCGGGTGCCCGTCGGCGCGCAGCACCCGGTCGCGGACGCAGATCTCGTCCCCGGCGCGGATCCCGAACGGCTCGGCGAGGTCGGCGGCCGGTTCGAACCAGACCTGGGTGGACGAGTCGGGGACGAAACCCTGCGCGGCGGCATCGGCGAGGAAGGCCCCCTCGTTCCGCTCCCGGCGCGCCCGGCTCAGCCGCTCGCGGGCGTCGAGCCGCGCCACCCGCGGCGGGCCGGTGGCCGCGCCGCCCTCGTCGTCGTGCTCCGCCGCGCTCATCGGCACCTCCTCGGGTGGGCTGCGTCGTCCGCGAGTCATCGTCGCACCGCGCCGGTGCCGGGCCGCGGAACCGCCGCCGGAGTCGGCGTCGCCGATCGGGTGGTCGCGGTCCTCGCGGCCCGGAAAGGCACCGGGTGCCTTTCGCACGGGGATCGCCGGAATGGGGTCCCGGCGTTGTCGCGGTGCGCAGCTCCGGTTTCCGGTGATTCGGTCCGCTGATTTCCCCGCTTCGCGGGTGAAATGCGCGACGCGGTGCGGAAAATGGCATGTCCGCCCGCGTGGTGGGGATCATCGCGGGCTCGGGACCAGCGCAGGAGTCCTGATGTCGAGGACTGCTGATTTCCCTAGAAGGCGGGCTGGATGCTCGGTTTCTCCGTTGATCGCCGCTGGGTGCGCCGGGGGC
This sequence comes from Saccharopolyspora sp. 7B, assembly GCF_020177435.1. Taxonomy (NCBI): domain Bacteria; kingdom Bacillati; phylum Actinomycetota; class Actinomycetes; order Pseudonocardiales; family Pseudonocardiaceae; genus Saccharopolyspora; species Saccharopolyspora sp. 7B. The sequence goes on from NZ_JAIUKC010000088.1 coordinate 32,774, forward strand.
GCTGGTGCCTCTCCGGCCAACACTGGGAATTCCACTAGATCAACTTCCGGTAGTCCTGGAATAGGCGACCGGACCATTCGGCGACTTCCCCGGGCCTTGAGGAGAAACATGAGCGTCACGATCGACTCCGTCGTGCACACGATGACCGGATCAATGGTCTCCGATCCGACGGACGCGTTCTTCTTCGACCACCCGCTGGACCACCTGCCCGCGATGCTGCTGCTCGACGGCATCGCCGGGCTCGCCTCGGCGTCCCCCGGCCGAGTCGCGGAGCTGGCCGTGGAGTTCCACCACTTCTGCGAGCTCGACCGCCCGGTCGAAGTGCTGATGAGCAGCCCGGCGACCGACGGGGAGCGCTGGGACGCGTACTGCTCCTCCGGCGGCCTCGTCGTCGCCGACGGGAACGTGTCGCTGCGCGACCACCACGACCCGCCGCCACCCGGCCCCGTGCTGCCCGCACCGGTACCGGTCGATCGGGAGCTGGTGCACCGCCACCGCGCGGAGAACGTCGCCATCGGCGACTTCACCGGCGACGATTCCGGTTGCACCGCGCGGATCCTCGACTTCGCGCCGGACCACGCGCTGCGCCGCCGCGACCCTCGGCACCGCTCCGCGCTCGAACTCGTCGAAGGCGCCCGCCAGTTGATCACCCTGGTCGGGCACCAGGTGTGGGACGTGGCGCACGACTGGAAGTACGTGCTCAACGGGGTCCGGCACGAGCAGCGCCGCCCCGTCGCCGCCACCGAGGACGTCCGGCTCCGCACCACCACGATGACCATGCGGCGCAAGCGCGTCGAGTTCGCCGTGGACCTGCTCGCCGCAGGCGACGTGATCGGCTCCGTCCGGCTCACCGGCATGATCGTTCCCCCGCGCGTGTACGACCACCTGCGCTGGGCCAACCGGGAAGCAGCACGATGAACCGCAAGCTGGAAAGCCTCTTCCCGCCCGCGATCTTCCTGTGCGGGATGCTGGTGCTCGCCTGGGGCATCGGCGGCCGCCTGCTCGACGGTGATCCCGCGTCCGGCGAAGCCGCCGTCCTGCTCGCCTACCTGGGGTGGACGCTGGTCGAATCCCGCGTCACCTTCCAGGGATCGGTGCAGGAGACCAGTTCCGCCGACCGCGGCAGCCTGCAGCTCTACGGGCTGTCCCGGCTCGCCGTCCTCGCCGCCGTCGCGCTGCCGCCGAACACCTGGGACGGGTGGGGGCTCGGCCGCACCGCCGCCGTCGCCGTGTTCTTCGGTGGAGTCGTGCTGCGGCTCACCGCCGTGCACCGGCTCGGCCGCTTCTACTCGCACCGCGTCCGCACCGTCGACGGGCACGCGATCGTCAGCACCGGGCCCTACCGGCTGGTGCGCCACCCCGCCTACACCGGCATGGTGTTCGCCCACCTCGGGCTGGTGGTCGCGTTCCTGAACCCGTACGGGGTGCTCGCGTTCGCCGCGCTCATGGTGCCCGCCGTGGTGCGCCGCGTCCTCGTCGAGGAGGACACGCTGATGCGGCTGCCCGACTACCCCGACTACGCGCGGAACCGCCCCCGGCTCATCCCGGCGGTGTGGTGATGGGACCGGTGACCGCCGCGATGATCCACGACGACGCCCGGCCGACCGGCGCGCAGGTCGGCAACAAGTTCGCGCGCCTCGCCGAGATGCGGGCCGCCGGCCTGCCGGTGCCGCGGTTCTGCTGCCTCGACGCCGCCGTCTTCCGCGACGTGGCGCGCGAGATCGGCGGTGGGATCCGCCGCGAGCTGGACGCCATCGACTTCACCGACCGCGCCTCCCTCGACGCCGCCGCGAAGGCCATCCGCGACCTGTTCCTCGACGTCCCGTTCCCCGCCGGGGTCGAGCGGTCCGTGCTCGACGCGTTCGACGCGACCTTCGCGCCCGGCTCGCTGGTCGCCGTCCGCTCCTCCAGCGTGGGCCGTTCCGAGCGGGAGAGCGAGGATTCCGCCGCCGACCCGTTCGCGGGCATGGGGGAGAGCTTCCTGTACGTGGGCCGGGACCGGGTCCTGGACCGGGTCCGCGAGTGCTGGGCGTCCGGGTTCACCGCCGAAGCGCTGCTGTACCGGCACGTCCAGGGGCTCGCGCTCGACGGGTTCGCGGTGTCCGTCGGCGTGCAGGAGATGGTGCTGGGCGCCAAGTCCTTCGTGCTGTTCACCTGCGATCCGGCCACCGGCGCCGACGACGCGGTGCTCGCCGCCGGGCACGGCATCGGCGAAGGCGTCGTGCAGGAGAAGGTCGGCGTGGACCACTACTTCCTGCGCTCGGCCACCGGCCGCTGCGAGTCGCACCTCGCGCACAAACCGGAACGCCTCGGTCTCGACCCGGACCGCCCCGACGCCGGGCCCGTCCCGCTGCCGGTGCCGCCGGAACTGCGCGACGCGCCCGTGCTCGACGAAGCGCAGGTGCGGGAGGTCGCCGCGCTCGGCGCCCGGGTCGCGGCGCTGTTCGGCGCCCCGCAGGACGTCGAAGGCGTGCTCACCGAGGACGGCACCATCCGCCTCGTGCAGGCCCGGCCCATCGCGATCGACCTGTCCACCCGCAAGCAGTGGAGCAACGCGAACGTCACCGAGAGCTTCTCCGGCACCACGACCGCGCTGACCTACTCGTTCGCCCGGGGCTTCTACCGCACGATCTTCCACGACCTGTACCGCCGCTACGGCGTGGACCGGGACCTGCTCGACGCGAGCGGGCCCGAGCTGGAGCGGATGATCGGGTACCTCGGCGGCCGCGTCTACTACGACCTCGACTCGTGGCTGCACCTGCACGGTCAGGTCGCGTTCTTCCCGCTGCTGCGGGCTTCCTGGGAGCAGATGATGGGCCTGCCCGTCAGCGGCGAGGGCTCGCTGCGCTCGCTGGCGCCGACGTGGCCGGGAGTCGTCGGCAGGCTCGCCGGCCCGCTCGCCCGGCTGCTGCGGGCGCTGGCCCGGCACGACCGCGCCATGCGCGAGTTCGAGACCTGGTGGGAAGGCGTGATCGCACCGCGTCGCGCGGTGGACTGGGCGCAGCGGGACCCGCTGGCCCGGATCGCCGATTTCCGCGCCGCGTGGCGGGAGGTCGGCGCGCACTGGGGCGTCACGCTGATCAACGACTCGGTGCTGTCGGCCACCACCGGCGCCGTCCGCGGGCTGCTCGCGAAGTGGGCGCCGGGGCTGGACGAGGGCGTGCTCAACGACCTGCTGTGCGGCGGCGAGCGCAACCGCGGCGAAGCCGCCGTGCTCTCCGCCGTCGGCCTCGCCGAACTCGCCCGCGCCCGGCCGGAGTTCCTCGCTGCGATGGACGACCGGCCCGCCGCGCAGGTGTGGTCCGAAGTGGACGGTGGTCGGCACGGGGACGCGTTCCGCGTAGCGGTGCACGAGCACCTGCACCGCTACGGGGACCGCAGCGTGCAGGACCTGAAGATGGAACAGCCGACGCTGCGCGCCCAACCCGGCGCACTGCTGCGCACGGTCGCCGACTACGCCCGAGTCGGCCTGGACCGGGCCACCTTCGTCGAGCGGGAGGAGCGCATCCGCGCCGACGCCGAGCGGCGGCTCACCGCGGCCCTCGGTGCCCGCTCCCCGAAGCTCGCCGTGCTGCGGCGGCTGCTCGACAAGCTGCGCCGCAGCGTGCGGCACCGGGAGAACTCGCGCTACTGCCGCAGCGAACTGTTCGGCCTCGCCAAGACGGTCTTCCACTCGCTCGGCGAGGACCTCGCCGCGCAGGGCGTGCTGCGCTCCGCCGCCGACGTGGTGCACCTGACCGAGGACGAGGTGTTCGGCCACTTCGACGGCACCGGCGTCACCCGCGACCTCGGCGCCGTCGCCGCCGTCCGCAAGGCCGAGTTCGAGCAGGACCCGCCGGAACTGCCCGAGCGGTTCAGCACCCTCGGCGGCGTCACCACCTCCCTCGGCGCCGTGCGGGCCGCCGCCGACCCCGGCGGGGGAGAGCTGCGCGGCCTCGGCTCCAGCAGTGGCCGCGTCGAAGGCACCGCGCGGATCGTGCTCGATCCGCGCGACCCCGTCGAACCCGGCGAGGACATGATCCTCATCGCCCGCGAGACCGATCCGGGCTGGCTGTTCCTGATGCTCACCGCGAAGGGCATCGTCGTGGAGCGCGGCACCATGCTGTCGCACACCGCGATCACCGGCCGCAAGTTCGGCATTCCCACCGTGGTGTCGCTGCGCGGCGCCACCACCGCCATCCCGGACGGGGCGCGGATCGCCGTCGACGGCGCCTCCGGGGAGGTCACCGTGCTGGAGGTGCCGTCGTGACCACCACCGCCGCTCCCGGGGCGGGAGCTCGGCTGGGCCGGTTCGTGCTGGATGTGTTCCCGCCGAAGGTCTACTGCACGTACGCGGTGCTGTGGGTGCTCGCGCTGGAGGGGTCGCTCGCCGTCGTCGCCGGTGACCGGTGGGCGCCGTCGGCGGGCACGGCGGTGCGGATCTGCTCGGTCGGCCTGGTGCTGCTGTACCTGCGGATGGTCGACGAGCAGAAGGACCTCGACTACGACCGGGAGCACAACCCCGGCAGGCCGCTGGTGCGCGGCTCCATCACCGCGGTCGAGCTGCGGCGCTGGATGCTGCTGTTCGCCGCGCTGCTGGTGCTGGCGAACGCGCTGGTCGAGGCGGTCTCGGTGGCGGTGTTGGCGCTGGACCTGGGTTACGCGCTGCTGCTGGTGGTGCTGGAGCGCCGGTCGGCGCGGCTGCGGGACGCGCTGTTCCCGAACCTCGCGATCACCTATCCGGTGCAGGTGCTGCTGAGCGTGTACGTGTGCGTCTCGGCCACCGGCGGGCTCGACCCGGCCGTGATCGGGTTGATCGGGTGCTTCTCCTGCGTGTTCCTGCACTTCGAGTTCGCCCGCAAGACGGCGTGGACGGCCCCGGCCGATGCGCGGCTGTACTCGAACGTCGTCGGGCCCGTCGGCGGCGCGGTGCTGGTGCTGGCCGCACCGGCGCTGGCCGCCGCCTCCGCCGCGGTGCTGTTCCGGCCGTGGGAGCTCGACGGAGCCGCCGACCTGGGGCGGCTGCTGCCGTACTGCGCGCTGGCGCTGCCCGCCGTCGGGGCGCGGCGGTTCTTCGGCGGCAGCCGCGCCTGGCCCGCCGGGCCGGCGATGACCTTCGTGCTCGGTTGGTACGCGGCACTGGTGTGCCAAGCGGCGGTGGTGAGCTGGGCATGACGGAATTGCTGGTGACGGGCGCGACCGGGTTCGTCGGCGCGGCCACCCGCCGGGCGCTGCGGGAGCGCGGGGTGCGGCTGCGCACCCTGGTGCACCACCGGCGCACCGGTGGCGATGACGAGCAGGTCGAAGGCGACCTGGCCGATCCGGCTTCGCTGCGCGGGAGCTGTGCGGGCGTGGACGCGGTGGTGCACCTGGCCGCCGCCGTCGGCTCCGACCCGGACACCTGCCGGGCCGTGAACGACGCGGGCGCGCGGGCGCTGCTGGCGGAGGCGCGCGGCGCGGGCGTGCACCGCTTCGTGCAGCTCGGCACCGCCGCCGTCTACGGCCGCGGCGAGCACCGCGGACCCGCCGAGGACGAGGTGCGGCCCCGCCCGGAGTCGGTGACCAGCGAGACCCGGCTCGCCGGGGAGAACGCGGTGCTCGCCGCGGGCGGCACCGTCGTCCGTCCCTACTTCGTGTACGGCGCAGGGGACCGCTGGGTGGTACCCGGCCTCGCCCGGCTGCTCGCCGCGACCGGCAGCACGATCGAGGGAGCCCGGCCCCGGCTCGGCATGGTGTGGGTGGACGACCTCGCCGAGATCATCGCGGCACTGGCCGTCGACGGCGCGCCGCCGGGCCGGGTGCTGCACGCGGACCACCCGCGGCCGGTGCCGGTGCGGGAGCTGGTCGACCGGCTCGTCCACGATCTCGGGGTGCCCGCACCCCGGCAGGACCTGTCCTATCGGGAGGCGGTGCGACGGCTGCCCGGCGCCGCCGACCAGCTGTCCCTGCTGGCCCGTGACCGGTACTTCGACGCCACCGCCGCGTGGCGGGCCACCGGCCGCGCACCCACCCCCTTCGACGTCGGCTTCGCCCGCTCCCTCGACTGGTACCGCGCGCACCTCACCGCGGACCGGACGAGCTGACCGGGGAGGATGGGACTCGGAGCGGAACAACGAGGAGGTCGTCGTGAGCGGAACGTCGGCGGGTGCCCGGCACCTCATCGCCATCGGCATCGGCGCGGGCGACCCGCGGCACCTCACCCTCGAAGCGGTGGACGCCATCGGCCGCACCGACGTGTTCTTCCTGCCGGACAAGGGAAAGCGCACCGAGCGGCTGCTGCGGGTGCGCGCCGGGATCCTCCGCGAGCACGCCGCGGACTCCGCCCGGACCGTCGCGATTCCCGACCCGCCGCGCGACCGCACCACCGCGGGCACCGACGAGTACCGCGCGCAGGTCGACGACTGGCGGCGGCGCCGCGCCGAGCAGTGGGCGCGGGTCGTGCACGAGGAACTCGCGCCGGGGGAGACCGGTGCGTTCCTGGTGTGGGGCGATCCGGCGCTCTACGACAGCACCCTGGACGTCGTCGCGGAGATCCGCGCCGCCGTCGACCTCACCTGCGAGGTGGTCCCCGGCATCAGCAGCGTTTCCGCGCTCGCCGCGCACCACGGCACCACCTGGACCCGGGTGGGCAGGCCCGTCCGCATCACCACCGGCCGTCCCGGCGTGGACCGGCCGGACCTGTCCGAGGACACCCTGGTGATGCTGGACGTGCCTGCGGCGATCGCGGCGCGGCGCGGCGGAGGCTGGTGGATCCACTGGGGCGCCTACGTGGGCACGCCCGACGAGCTCTCGGTCGCCGGTCCGCTCGACGAGGTCGCCGACCGCATCGCCGAGCTGCGCGCCGAGGCCCGCGACCGGCACGGCTGGATCATGGACAGCTGCCTGCTGCGCCCGCCTTCCTGAACCCCCCGGTCACTCCGCCGTCCCGACGTGGCGGAGGCCGTCGAAGAGGAGTGCGACGATCCGCGCCGCGTCGTCCCGCCAGCCGTCGGTGGCGCGCATCCCGCAGACGCAGCCGAGCGCCCGCAGCACCGTCCACCCGTCGACGTCGCCGCGGATCGTCCCGGCCGCCGCACCGGCCCGCAGCAGCGCGTCGAGGCAGCCGGCCATCCGCTGCCGCGATCCGGCGAACACCGCCGAATCGGTCGCCAGCACGCTCTCCAGCGCGACCGACATGCCCTTGCTGGTGGCGGCGTGCTCGACGAGCAGGTCCAGGAACTCCCGCAGCGCCCGGTCCGGCGCGTGCCGTTCGAGCAGCGCGTCCGGTTCGGCGCACAGCTCGTCGAGGGCCTGCCGGTAGATCTCGGCGATCAGCTCCTCGCGGGTGTCGAAGTGGCGGTACAGGGTGCCGACGGCGACGCCGGCCCGGCGGGCGATCTCGTCCACTCCGATGTCCTCGCCGGCCAGGAACGCTTCCCGCGCGGTCGTGAGCAGGGCTTCCCGGTTGCGGCGGGCGTCGGCGCGCAGCGGGCGTGAGGTGGGCAACGGACGACCTCCGAATAAAGTGAGTCCGACTCCGGTTGTATGGTGAGCCTGGCTCACTTTACTGGAGGTGCTTCCCATGACGATCGCCGACGAAGGACTCGCCGGACGGCGCGTGCTCATCACCGGCGCCAGCCGCGGACTCGGCGTCGCCACCGCCCGCCGCTTCGCCGCCGCGCGCGCCCACGTCCTCACCGCCTCGCGCAGCGCGCCCCCGGACGACGTGCCCGGCACGTTCCTCCCGGCCGACCTCGCCACCGCCGACGGCGTCGCCGACCTCGGCCGGCGAGTCCTCGACACGGTCGGCGGAGTGGACGTGCTCGTCTCCAACGCGGGCGCCACCAGCGGCTGGGCCGCCGCGCTGGAACGCACCGACGAGTCGTGGCAGTTCGACCTCGACATCAACCTGCTCAGCGCCGTCCGGCTGGACCGCGCCCTGGTGCCCGGCATGGTCGAACGCGGCTCCGGCGTCGTCCTGCACGTCTCGTCGATCGCGAGCAGGTTGCCGCAGCCCGGCGACCTGTCGTACGCGGCGGCGAAGGCCGCGCTCAACGCCTACAGCCGCGGCCTCGCCGAAGAGGTCGGCACGAGCGGGGTCCGCGTGCTGCGCGTGCTGCCCGGCTTCGTCGCCACCGAAGGCGCCGTCGCGCACCACCAGGAGATGGCCGACGAGCAGGGCGTCGAGCTCCACGAGATGCAGCGGCGCATCGCGGCCCGGCTGAACACGCCGATGGGCCGCCCCGGCGACCCGGAGGACGCGGCCGAGCTGATCGCCTTCCTCGCCTCCGACCGCGCGAAGTGGCTCACCGGCGCCGAATACCGGGTGGACGGCGGCATCATCCCCGCCGTGTGAGCTCGGATCAGCCGCCCAGGTCCGCGGACAGCCAGCGCTCCGGGCGCATCCGGATCACCACGTGCTCCCCGAGCCGCGTCCGCTCGAACTCGACGAACTCGTCCACCCGCGACGCGGGCAGGTAGCGGGCCGCCATTACCCGGGAGCTCTCGGCCGAACCCGGCTCGATCGAGAGCACCGGGCCCTCCACCGAGACGTAGCGGACCGTCGGCTCGGTGCGCTGCGCCAGCATGCTGAACCGGCCCGCGGCCCGGATCGCGCGGGTCTTCCGGGTGTCCGCGCCCGTGTTGATCCACAGCTCGCCGCCGGGCTCGTAGTGGTACCAGATCGGCACCACCAGGGGCGCTCGGCCGGAACCCTCGGCCACCGCCAGGGAACCGGTGTGCGGTTCGGCCAGGAATCGTTCGCGGTCCTGCTGGGAAAGAGCCATGCGACCGACGCTAGCCGCGACCCCTGACAGGCGCTCGACTCCTGCTGCTCGGGAGGTGGGGTGGCGGAACCTCAGCGCACTCCTCGCTGCGGGATCGTTTTCACCGGTGGCTCCGCCACAGGAGAAAACGCTGTCCTCGCGAGGAGTGCGCTGAGAACCCGCGGCGGTGCCGGTTGCTCGGGGGTCGCCGCTCAGCGGCTTCGCCGCTGAGCGGGGAAGAGCTCTTTCGTCAGTCGGCTATGAGGTGTCGCCTGCCGAAGAGGGTGGCGGCGTCGCGTGCCGTCGGGGTGCCCGCGTCCAGGTCGGCGCCCGCCTCGCGCAGCACCGCCACCACCTCGTCGGCGCCCTTGAACAGCGCGCCCGCGATCGGCGACTGGTCCCGCGCGTTGCGCCGGTCCGGGTCCGCGCCGCGGTCCAGCAGCGCGCGGACCGTGGCGGCGTGCCCGTGGTAGGCGGCGAGCATCAGCAGCGTGTTCGCGTCCGCGTCGGTCACGTCCACCGGCAGCCCGTGCTCGACGAACTCCAGCAGCTGCGCGGTGTCGCCCTCCCGGGCCAGGTCCATCGCGATCGCCACGACCCGCTCGGCCTGCTCCGGGGTGAGCTCACCCTCGCCCATGGAAATCCTCCCCAACGGAAGAGAAACCCCGGGGGGGCACGCGGAATCGCGCGCCACGCCGGGGAATTCGGTCTCACTCAGAGGTTGCCGGCCGCCAGGGCCTCCACCGCCTTGCGGACGCCCTCGCCGTAGGCGGGGTCGGCCTGCGTGCAGTTGTGGATGTGCCGCTCGATGGTGGCCTGCGAGGCACCGTCGATCGCGCGGGCGGTGTTCTCGAACAGGACCTGCTGCTGCTCCGCGGTCATGTTCCGGAACAGATTCCCGGGCTGCTCGAAGTAGTTGTCGTCGTCCTCGCGGTAGTTGAACCGGTCGGCGACGGCCCCCACGGCCTGCTGCGGCTCGCGGTAGGCGGGCTGCTCTTGCCAGCGGCCGTACGAGTTCGGCTCGATGCCGGGGGTGGCGCCCTGGTTGCCGTCGACGCGCATCGCACCGTCGCGGTGGTACGAGTTCACCGGGATCCGCGGCGCGTTGACCGGGATCTGGTGGTGGTTGACGCCGAGGCGGTAGCGCTGCGCGTCACCGTAGGAGAACAGCCGGCCCTGCAGCATCTTGTCCGGCGAGTAGCTGATGCCGGGCACCACGTTCGCGGGCGTGAACGCGGCCTGCTCCACGTCGGCGTGGTAGTTCTCCGGGTTGCGGTTGAGCTCCCACTCGCCGACCTCGATCAGCGGGTAGTCCTTCTTGGACCACACCTTGGTCAGGTCGAACGGGTGGAACCGGTAGCCGTCCGCGTCCGCCTCCGGCATGACCTGCACGTACAGCTTCCACTTCGGGAAGTCGCCGTTCTCGATCGAGTCGAACAGGTCGCGCTGGTGCGACTCGCGGTCCTTGCCGACGAGGGCCTCGGCCTCGGCGTCGGTGAGGTTCTTGATGCCCTGCTGGGTGCGGTGGTGGAACTTCACCCAGAACCGCTCGCCCTCGGCGTTGATGAAGCTGTAGGTGTGCGAGCCGAAGCCGTGCATGTGGCGGTACGACGCGGGAATGCCGCGGTCCGACATGACGATCGTGACCTGGTGCAGCGCCTCGGGCAGGTTGGTCCAGAAGTCCCAGTTGTTCTCGGCGTTGCGCATGTTGGTGCGCGGGTCGCGCTTCACCGCGTGGTTCAGGTCGGGGAACTTCAGCGGGTCGCGGAAGAAGAACACCGGGGTGTTGTTGCCGACGAGGTCCCAGTTGCCCTGGTCGGTGTAGAACTTCAGCGCGAAGCCGCGGATGTCGCGCTCGGCGTCGGCGGCACCGCGCTCACCGGCCACGGTGGAGAACCGGGCGAACATCTCCGTCTTCTTGCCGACCTCGGAGAAGATGCTCGCCGAGGTGTACTGGGTGATGTCGTTCGTGACGGTGAACGTGCCGAACGCGCCGGAGCCCTTGGCGTGCATGCGGCGTTCGGGGATGACCTCGCGGTCGAAGTGGGCCAGCTTCTCCAGGAACCACACGTCCTGCAGCAGCATCGGGCCGCGGGCACCGGCGGTCATGGAGTTCTGGTTGTCCGGAACCGGCGCGCCCGCGGCGGTCGTCAACGGCTTCTGGTTGTTCTCCGGCAAGATCGGCTCCTGTGTTCGGGATTCATTCGGTTCGCGCGCGGCAGGCCGGGCAGGTGCCCCAGTAGGTCACCTCGGTCCGCTCCAGGGTGAATCCCCGCGAGTCGCGGACGTCGAGGCAGGGCGCCGCGCCGACCGCGCCGCGCACGTCGGTGATGCCGCCGCAGCCGCGGCACACCAGGTGGTGGTGGTCGTCCCCCACGCGGGTCTCGAACCGGGCGGGGGAGCCCGCCGGTTCGATGCGCCGCACCAGACCAGCCTCGGTCAACGCGCGCAGCACGTCGTAGACCGCTTGGGTGGACACCGAGCCGAGCTCGCGGCGGACCGCGGTCGCGATGGCATCGGTGTCCGAGTGGGGGTGGTTCGCGACCATCGACAGCACCGCCACCCGCGGGCGCGTGACGCGCAGCGCGGCGTCGCGCAGGAGTGCGGTGGCGTCGATGACCGGCATGACCCGAGACAACCAGCTTTTCTGGAATTAGTCAAGTTTAGCTGTGGTGCGGCGTGGCGCCCCGAAGATCACGTCTTCGCAGGTGGGAAAGGCCCTCGCGCAAATACCGGCCCCGCGCGTTCGCCCGACCGGGGTCCGAAGTTCACCGCACCCCGTACGCGGTCGCGGTCCACAGGTGGAACACCGCGTGCGCCCGGTGCGGCGACCACCCCCGCGCCCGCTCCGCCGCGGCCGCCGCGGACTCCGCGCCCAACGCCCGCCGCAGCACCAGATCGCCCGACGGGAACGCGTCCCCGTCGCCGAACGCGCGCAACGCCAGGTGTTCCACCGTCCACGGCCCCACCCCCGGCAGCGCCAGCAGCTCCCCGCGCACCTCCGCACCCGGGCGCAGCGGCAACCCGTCCGCGACCGCCGCCGCCAGCGCCCGCACCGTGCGGGCGCGGGGCCCCCCCCCCCCCCCCCCCCGCCGCGCCGCCCCCCCCCCCCCCCCCCCCCCCCCCGGCCCCGCCGCGGACTCCGCCCGGAGGGCCCAGCCCGAGCCGCGACGATCCCGCACCACCGNNACGGGGGGGGGGGGGGGGGGGGGGGGGGGGGGGGGGGGGCCCCCCCGGGGGGGCCCCGCCGGGGGGGGGGGGCCCGCCGCCCCCCCCCCGGGGGGGGGGGGGGGCGCGGCACGCCCACCGCGGTCCGCAACTCCTCCAGCGGCGCCGTGGCCAGCACCTTCGGCGCGGGGAACGCGACCAGCCCGCCCGGCTGCGGCTGGCCGTACTCCGCCAGCAATCGGGCCGCGAACGTGCGGCCCGCCGCCACGCTCACCTGCTGGCCCAGCACCGTCGACACCGCGCCCTCGAACCCGTCCGCCCAGCCCACGACCCGCAGCCCCGGCCGGGCCGCCACCAACGGCTCCAGCAGCGGGTCCGCCGCCAGCACCGCGTCGATCCGCGCCACGTCCGCGTCCAACCCCAGCCAGTGCCGCACCAGCGCCGCCACCTCCTCTTCGGCGCCACCGGCCTCCCCGGACACGGCCACGTGATCCGCCGCCAGCCGCACCGACACCTCGGCGGGACCGCCCGCCAGCGGCAGCAGCCGCCGCACGCACCGCCGCGCCCGGTCCACCCGCTCCGCGCCCGGCAGCGCATGCGCCGCCAGCGCCGCCACCGCCGCATCCACCGCGAACGGGACCCGGACCGGGATCCGCAGCATCACCGCTCCGGCCACAACCCGGACGAACCCCGGCGGTGGCTGCCCAGCAGGTGCGTGTCCACCATGCCCACCGCCTCCATCAACGCGAACGTCGTCGTCGGGCCCACGAAGCGGAAACCCTTGCCGCGCAACGCCTTCGACAGCGCCACCGACTCCGGGGACGTCGTGGGAACCTCGCTCATCGAGCGCGGGCGCGGCGTCCGCTCCGGGCGGAACGACCACACGAGCGCGTCCAGGCCGCCCTGCTCGCGCAACGCCACCGTCGCCCGCGCGTTCCCGATCGTCGCCCGCACCTTCGCCTGGTTGCGCACGATCCCCGCGTCCGCCAGCAGCCGTGCCACGTCCTCCTCCGCATAGGCCGCCACCCGGTCCGGGTCGAAGTCGTCGAACGCCTTCCGGAAGGCCGGGCGCTTGCGCAAGATCGTCGCCCACGACAACCCGGCCTGGAAGCCCTCCAGCGAGATCCGCTCGAACAGCGGCTGCTCGCCCCGCACCGGCAATCCCCACTCGGTGTCGTAGTACTCCCGCAGCAGCGGATCGGCGGCCGCCCACGGCGGACGGGCCAGCCCGTCCTCCCCGACGATCAGGTCCTGCTCGTGCACGCTTCTCCTCCGCGTTCCGGGGCCAGTCCAGTGACCCGCAGGGTGATGTTGAGGCGGCCCGAGCGCAGCCCGCACGCCGGGTCCGCCGTGCCCGGGCGCACCGCCGGCACACCGTGGTACGCCAGCCGCGACGGGCCGCCGAACACGAACAGGTCCCCCGAGCACAGCTGCACATCGGTGTGCGGGTGGCCGCGGGACTCCGGCTTGCCGAACCGGAACACGCAGGTGTCGCCGATGCTCAACGACACCACCGGTGCCCGGGACAGCTCGTCCTCATCCCGGTGCATGCCCATCCTGGCGTGCTCGTCGTAGAAGTTGATGAGCGCCGCGTCCGGGTGGTAGTCCGCGGCCTCCGCCGGACCGTACGCCGCGGCCAGCGCCGCCCGGCCCAGCTCGCCCAGCCGGTCCGGGAACGGCGCCACCCGCGCGCCGCCCGCGTCGTCGGCGGTGCGGCTGTAGGCGTACGGGTACCAGTGCCAGCCCAGGCACACCGTGCGCACCGACATCCGGTGCCCGCTCGGCAGCCGCGCCGCCCGCATCGGCACCGGGCCGCGCGCCCACTCCCGGCACGCCGCCACCAGCTCCCGCTGCCGGTCCAGGTCCAACCAGCCCGGCACGTGCACCGCGCCCGGTGCGACGACCCGGGGCGGCAGCGAGAACAGCGGTGCACCCATCGCTCCGATCCTCCTCCTCGGCGGAAGCCGACCGGCACCCCGCCTCGCCGCGTCGTGCTGGGGGAGTGGGGGCCGCCCGCCACCCGCTGGTAGTGTAGGGGGTGGGCGGGGCGGGCGCCGGCGGGGGGGGGGGGGGGGGGGGGGCCGCCGGGGCGGGGGGGGGCGCGGCGCCGGGGTGGTGGTGGTGTTTTATTTCCTTCTTTCCAATCATTATTTCGCTTATCTGTCCCCCCCCCCCTCAACTCGGGTTCGGTCGTGTGCGAACGTCCGGTCGGGGTGAACGGCCCGTTTGCCCAACTAGATGGGACGAACGGTCCGTTCACTCCGAACCGGTGGTTTCTAGGGTCAGGAGGGTCCGCTTCGCCTCCGCCCCGCCCACGTACCCGCCGGCGCTGCCGTCGGAACGCACCACCCGGTGGCACGGCACCACGATCGGCAGCGGGTTCGTCGCGCACGCCGTCCCGACCGCCCGCACCGCCCGCGGACTGCCCGCGGCGGCGGCGAGCTGCGCGTAGCTGGCGGTGCGCCCGTAGCCGACCTCGGCGAGCCGGGCCAGCACGGTGCGCCGGAACCCGCGGGACAGCCGCCGGTCCAACGCCAGCTCGAAGGAGGTGCGGTGCCCCGCGAAGTACTCGTCGAGCTGCCGCGCGACCCCGTCGAGCCTGCCGGGCGCGTGCAGCACCCGCGGGCTGATCCGCTCGGCCAGCGACGCCAGCACCTGCTCGGAGGCCCCGAACGCGACGCGCACCAGCCCGTCCTCGGTGGCCGCGAGCAGCAGTTCCCCGACCGGGCTGGGCACGGTCCGGTAGGCGACGTCGAGCAGCCCGTCCGCGGCGGCGGCGACGACCACGCGGTCGTGCAGCCGGGCGAGGGTGCCCGCGTCGGTCTCGGGCAGCGCGTCGAACAACCCGTCGGATGTCATCGTGTTCCTCCTCCCGAAGCCGGGTAGCTGCGGCGCAGCGCCCGGATCCCGTCGGCGGCGGCGCGGCGGGCCGCGTCGGTGCTGCCGCCGGTGATGGCCGCGATCTCCGCGTAGGGCAACCCGGCGAGGTGGTGGTAGGCGACGGCGGTGCGCTGCTTGGCGGGCAGCGCGGCCAACGCCTCCCACAGGTCGCCGTCCCAGTCCTCGGGGCGCCCGCGGTGCGCGGGCCGTTCCGGGAGCTGCTCGACCGGGTTCGGGCGGCGGGCGCGGGCGCGAGTGGCGTCGATGGCCTTGCGGTGCGCGATGGTCACCAGCCACGCCTGCACGTTCGCGTGCTCGTCCAGCTCGGGGTAGGCGCGCAGCGCGGCGAGGAACGTCTCGGACCAGGCGTCCTCGGCGTCGACCGGCCCGAGGACGGCCCGGCACACCCGCAGCACCACCGCCCCGTGCTCGGCGACGATCTGCTCGAACGGTCTCATCACGTCCAGTAGACGCCGGGCGGCGCCGGAACGTGAGGCGCGTGGTGTTCTTGCCCGCCTCTCGGCACCATCGCCGGATGGGGGACGTCTTCGGCAACCTGGCGTTGATCTCGCTGTTCGTCCTGCTCGGGGGTTTCTTCGCGGCGGCGGAGATCGCGCTGGTGTCGTTGCGGCAGAGCCAGGTGCACCGGCTGGAGGACCTGGGCAGGCGCGGGGCGGGCGTGGCCCGGTTGAAGTCCGATCCGAACCGGATGCTCTCGGCGGTGCAGGTCGGCGTCACGTTCACCGGCTTCTTCGCCTCCAGCTACGGCGGGGCGACGCTCGCGGTGCGGCTGGAGCCGCCGCTGGTCGGGTGGGGCCGGGCGGAGGAGGTGCCGACGACGGTGGCGCTGGTGCTGGTGACCGCGTTCGTGTCGTACCTGTCGCTGGTGTTCGGCGAGCTGGCGCCGAAGCGCCTCGCGCTGCAGAAGCCGGAGGTGGTGTCGCTGGCGACGGCGGGAGTGCTGGACGCGGTGGCGACCGCGTTCCGGCCGGTGATCTGGCTGCTGTCGGTGTCGACGAACGGGGTGGTGCGGCTGCTGGGGGTGAGCCCGCGCGCCGACGAGCAGCAGGTCGGCGAGGAGGAGCTGCGCGACATGGTCCGCACCAGCGACCAGTTCACCACCGAGGAGCGCCGCCTCATCACCGACGCCTTCGAGGTCGGCGACCGGGTGCTGAGCGAAGTGATGGTGCCGCGCACCGAGGTCGACTTCCTCGACGCGGACACCGGCGCCGCCGACGCGGTCGACGAGGTGCTGGGGAAACCGCACTCGCGCTATCCGGTGCTGCGGGACGGTTCCGCCGACGACGTGGTCGGTTTCGTGCACGTGCGCGACCTGTACGAGGCGAGCCGCGGGAGCCGGGCTCGCACGGTCGGTTCGCTGGCGCGGCCGATCACGACGCTGCCGGGCACGAAGCCCGCGCTGGCCGCGTTGACGGCGATGCGCGGTCGCGGCGGCGGACACCTCGCCGTGGTCGCCGACGAGTACGGCGGCACCGCGGGCATCGTCAGCCTCGAAGACCTGGTGGAGGAGATCGTCGGCGAGATCTGGGACGAGTACGACCTGCGCGAACGCCCGGCCGCGCCACCCGCCGAGGGCGTGCTGGAGCTCGACGGCCTGCTGCACCGCAGCGAAGTGGCCGACCGCTCCGGGATCGCGCTGCCGGAGGGCCCGTACGACACCCTCGCCGGGTTCGTCCTCGCCCGCCTCGGCCGGATGCCGCGCGAGGGCGATTCGGTCACCGCCCTCGGCCACGAGTTCACGGTCCGCGCGGTGGAGGGCCGCCGCATCTCCCGCGTCCGCATCACCGGAGCGGCCCCCGACGACGACCGGTGAGACCGGGAGCGGCGCGGAGAACGCCGATGCGCTGAACACGCACCGTGTCCTGTTCGATACCGTACGTGCCGATCTCGTCGCGGAGGGTGCGCGAGGTCCACCGCTGTCGTCCGTGGGGGAGTTCTCGTCGTGGAAGCATTGGTCGCGTTGCTGGGGATCATCGGCCTGGGGGCCATGATCTGGGCGATCGTGCTGGGGGTCCGCCGTCGAGGCCGGTGGGATCCGGTGGTGCGCAAGGGTTTCTGGCTCCGGTTCGGCAGCGGTTATGCGGCGATGTTCCTGGCGCTGCTGCTGGATCCGGCCGAACCGGACGCCTTCGCGGGATTCCTGCTGCTGACCGGGATCGGGCTGATCGTCTGGTCCGGCGTGTTCGCGGTCCGGCATCCGCGCGGGTGGGACCGGACGATCACCCGCGGGTTCGCGGCTCGGCTGGCGCCGGGAGCGGTCCTGTTCGGCGTGGCGTTCGCGTTGCTGCCGCCCACCGGGTCGACCACGCGGGTGGTGGCCGATCAGGCGGCGCAGCCTTCGGCGACCGCGCCGGCGCCGAGCACCCCGGCCGCGCCTCGACCGCGCCGGCGCCGAGCACCCCGGCCGCGCCTCCCGCTCCGGCGCTCCCGGCCGGTGTTCCGGCGGGGGTGCAGCGCGCGGTCGTGCTGAGCGTCGAGGCCGGCACTCGGCTCCGGCTCACCGCCGTCGAGGACGGGGCGATGCCCGGTTCCGTCCCGCGCGGCGTCCGGCTGCTGCACGTCCGCCCCGTCGCGGACTGCTTCCGGGAGGAGGCCACCGCCGAGCTGAACCGGCTCGCCCCCGTCGGATCGGTGGTCTGGGTGCTCCCGGACGTGCAGCCGCAGGACGAGCAGGGGTGGGACCTGCGCTACCTCTGGAACGACCGCGGGGAGTTCGTCAACGCCGACCTGGTCGGCGGTGGTTTCGCCGTCGCCGAGCAGATGCCGCCGAATTCGCTGCGCTGGGCGGAGATCTCCGCGGCGGGCGGGCGCGCCGAGCCGGCGGGCGCCGGGGCCTGGGCGGTGTGCGGCGCGGCCCGGGAGAGCTCCACGGCGGAACCCGATCCGCGGCCGAACCCCGAGCCGAACCCGGAGCCGAAGCCCCGGCCGAACCCGCAGCCCGCGCCGGACCCGACCTACGCGTCGGACGACGAGGACGACGAGGACGGCGGGGACGGCGGCGGTGCCGCCTACTACCCGAACTGCACGGCGGCGAAGGACGCGGGCGCGGCTCCCCTCTACCGCGGTCAGCTGGGATACCGCTCGGCGCTCGACCGGGACGGCGACGGGGTCGCCTGCGAGACCTGATCGCCGTCGGAGCTCGGCCCGCCCCCGCAGGCCTCGCCGGGCCGCAGTCGCGCGGCGGGAACCCGCACCGTCAGGTCAGGTGGGTGCGCTGGCCGTCGTGGTCGAGGATGGTGAGGATCTCCGCCGGTCCGCCGCGTGCGCCGAACGCGTGCGGGGTCATGGTGCTGAACTGCGCGGCCTGCCCCGACTCGATCAGGATGGTGCGTTCGCCGAGCACCAGCTCCACCGTCCCGGACAGCACCGTGAACCAGTCCTTGCCCGGGTGCACCGCCAGCCGCCCGGAGTCCCGCGCCGGCGCGGGCCGGGTGAGCCGCATTTTCGCGACGGTCATGCCGTGCGGCCCGGAGTCCTTGCTGAGCAGCCAGGACGTGGCGCCGCGGGTCTCGTCGCGCACCGGGCGGATCACCACGTCCTCGTCGGTGGCCGATTCGACCAGCTGGTCCAGGGTGGTGCCGAGCGCGCGGGCCAGCGGCGCCAGCTGGTCCAGGCTGATCCGCCGGTGCCCGGTCTCGATGCGGCTGAGCGTGGAGGTGCTCAGGTAGCAGCGCGCGGCCAGCTCGTCGAGGGACAGGCCCCGCGAGGTCCGCAGGCTCCGGATCCGTTGCCGGACGAGGGCGTCCAGCTCACCGTCTTGCGTCATGAGCAAAACAGTATGCCATCGACGCAACCCGCGGCTACCTTGGCGGCATGGCACACCACGAACACCCGAACACCGACGACACCGCTCAATTCGAGATGCTTGATCTCGACGCCGAGGTCATGCACGACCACCTGGCGGAGCTGACCGGGGAACTCGCCGAACTCGTCGACCCGCCGGTGCACCGGATCCTCGACCTGGGCTGCGGCACCGGGGCGGGCACCTTCGTCCTGCTGGAGCGGTTCGCGCGGGCCACCGTGCTCGCCGTGGACACCGACGATTCCGTGCTCGCGCACCTGACGACCAAGGCCGCCGCCCGCGGCGAAGCCGACCGGGTGCGCACCGAGCGCGCCGACCTCGACGCCGGATTCCCGTCGCTGGACGCGCCCGTCGACCTGGTGTGGGCGTCCGCGTCCCTGCACCACCTGGCCGATCCGGCGCGGGTGCTCGGCGAGGTGTTCGCGGCGCTGCGGCCCGGCGGGGTGCTTGCGGTGGCGGAGCTCGACTCGTTCCCCCGGTTCCTGCCCGACGACCTGGGTTTCGGCCGGCCCGGCCTGGAGGAGCGCTGCCGCGACCTGCTCGCCCGCAAGCGTGCCGAGCACCTGCCGCACATCAGCGCCGACTGGGCGGAACCGGTGGCCGGAGCCGGTTTCACCGCGGTCGCGCACCGCACCGTCGACGTCGACCTGCCCGCCCCGCTGCCCGCCGTCGCGCGGCGCTACGCCGAGGTGACGCTGCGCCGGATGCGCCCGTTCCTCGACGCGTCCCTCGACGAGGCCGACGTCGCGGCCCTCGGCGAACTCCTCGACTCCGACGGCCCCGGCGCTCTCCGCAGCCGCGACGACCTCACCATCCGAGCCACCCGAACCTTCCTCGCCGCCCGCCGCCCCTGATCGGGCTCCGAGCGGACGGGGTGGGTCCGCCGTTCCGGTGAGGTTCGGCCGCGCGGCGGTGTCGACGGCAGCCCGAGTCGATCATGATGCCGGTGTCGTGGGGGGGGGGGGGCCCCCCCCCGCGGGCGGGGGGGGGGGGGGGGCCCGCGCGGTGGGTGATCACGACCCGGGTCCGGCCGGGCAGCGCGGTGGTGATG
>NZ_JAIUKC010000089.1:0-4970 GCF_020177435.1 Saccharopolyspora sp. 7B
TCGGGGGGGTGGGGGCGCGGCCGGGCGGGGGCGCCCCCCCCCCCCCCCGGCCCGGGGGCGGGGGGGGGCGCCCGCGCCCCCCCCCCCCCCGCGGAGGGCGGGCGTTCGATCGCGATCCGGCGGCCGACCGGGCGATCGGATCCGGCCGGACAGTGCTTATACTGTTCGTGACAGTGCAAGTGTCACGATCGGTTGTGAGGTGCTCGATGCCTGATCGTTCCGGTGTCGAACCCGCCCGTCTCAGCTGGACGCGCCCCGGATCCGGCGCGACCGCCGTGGCACCCGGAACGCCGGTGCTGAACACCCGGAGTCCCAGCGTGGCGCGGTGCTTCGACGCGCTGCTCGGCGGCAAGGACCACTACGCCGTGGACCGGGCCGTGGTCGACGCCGCCCTGGAGATCGCCCCCGGCCTCGTCGTCGCCACCCAGGACCACCGGGAATGGCTGATGCGGGTCGTGCGCTACCTGGCGGGCACCGTCGGCATCGACCAGTTCCTCGACATCGGCGCCGGCCTCCCCACCGGCGAGAACACCCACGAGGTCGCGCAGCGCGCCAACCCGGACGCGGTCGTCGTGTACGCCGACCACGACCCGATGGTCTTCTCCCACGGCCAAGCGCTGCTCGTCGACAACGACCACACCCACTTCGCGTTCGCCGACCTCACCGAACCGGAGACGCTGCTGGCGCTGCCCGCCGTGGCCCGCAACATCGACCTGTCCCGCCCGGTGGCGATGCTGCAGGGCGCCACGTTGCAGCACGTCGCGGACGGCCGGTCGCCGCACCGCGTGCTGGCGCGGTACCTGGACGCGTTCGCGCCCGGCTCCTACGTCGCGATCAGCCACCTGCACAGCCCGGCGGACCCCGCGCACGCGGCGCCCCCCGCGCAGCTGGAGAAGCTGATGCTCGCCGAGCTCGGCACCGGCTGGTTCCGCGGGCGGGCCGAGATCGAGGCGCTGTTCGACGGCACCGAGATCACCGAACCCGGCCTGGTGCGCCCTCTCGACTGGTGGCCGGACGGCCCGCGGCTGCGCGCCCGCGTACCGGCGCAGAACCTGTTGCTGTGCGGGGTAGGCCGCAAGCCCTGACCGGTCCACCGCGCACCCGGTCGCACTCGGTGGTCTGGCAGGATTCCGACGTTGCACCGGGCGTTGAGGTGGAGGCTGACCCGTGTTCGTTCTCGGCATCGACAGTTCGACCCAATCCACCAAAGCGGTCGTCGCCGACGCGGAGACGGGCCGGGTCGTGGCCGAGGGCAAGGCGCAGCACCCCACCGGGACCGAAGTGGACCCGTGGGCGTGGTGGACCGCGGCGCGCGACGCCATCGAGCAGGCCGCCGCGCACACCCCCGGTGAGATCGGCGCCGTCTCGGTCGCGGGCCAGCAGCACGGCATGGTCGCGGTCGACTCCGCGGGCGACCCGGTGCGGGATGCGTTGCTGTGGAACGACACCCGCTCCGCGCCGCAGGCCCGCGCCCTGGTCGCCGAGCACGGGGCGGCGGTGATGGCGGAGCGCACCGGTTCAGTGCCCGTCGCGAGCTTCACGCTCACCAAGCTGGCCTGGCTGGCCGAGCACGAACCGCACCGCGCCGACCTGGTGGACCGGGTGCTGCTGCCGCACGACTGGCTGACCTGGCTGCTCGCCGGACGGCCCGAGCGGGCCTGCACCGACCGCGGTGACGCCTCCGGCACCGGCTACTTCGCGCCCGCCACCGGGGAATGGCTGCCGGACCTGCTCTCCGCCGCGATGGGCGGCCGGAGCCCGCGGCTGCCGGACGTGCTCGACCCGGCCGGATCCGCGGGCCGTGCCACGGGATTCGCCCCGTTGGAGGGGGCGCTGCTCGGCGCGGGCACCGGCGACAACATGGCGGGCGCGCTCGGCATCGGTGCCGGGCCGGGCGACGTGGTGGTGTCGCTGGGCACCTCCGGTACCGCGTTCGCCGTCGCCGAGCACCCCAGCGCGGACGAGACGGGCCTGGTCGCCGGGTTCTGCGACGCCACCGGCCGCTACCTGCCGCTGGTGTGCACGCTCAACGCGGCCCGGGTGCTCAGCGGTGCCGCCACGATGCTCGGCACCGACCTCGCCGGGCTGGACCGGCTGGCGCTGGAGGCGGCACCCGGCGCGGGCGGGCTCACCCTGCTGCCCTACCTGGAAGGCGAACGCACCCCGGACCTGCCGGACGCCACCGGCACGCTCGCCGGGATCCGCGGCGGCAACATGACCCCGCAGAACCTGGCCCGCGCCGCCGTCGAAGGCATGCTGTGCGGCCTCGCCGACGGGGTCGACGCGCTGCGGGCGGCCGGGGTGGAGGTGCGGCGCGTGCTGCTGATCGGCGGTGCCAGCGAATCGGCCGCGGTGCGCGCGGTCGCCCCCTCCCTGTTCGGGGTGCCGGTGGACATCCCGGAAGCCGCCGAGTACGTGGCGCTCGGCGCCGCGAAGCAGGCCGCCTGGGTGCTGTCCGGCGCCGCCGCACCGCCCGAGTGGGAACTGCGCTCCAGCCGCTGCGACGCCGCGAACGCCTACCAGGGCGATGCGGTCCGCCACGCCTACCACGCCACCCGCGAACGCCTGCACGGCGTCTGATCCCCCTGCGCGGCAAGGAGAACCGCCCGGACGGACCAGCGAGCGCTGCGGCGATCGGGTGGTCCGCGCCGCGGAACGCCGACCCGGCCGGGAACCCCCGATACGTTCGATCACGGTCCGGATCATCGGGGAACGCGGAGGTTCGCGAGGATGAGCACCGATCACCGCGGGGAGAAGCTGCGCCGCGCCGCGGAACGCGCCGTCGCCGCCTACCCGTCGCTGGCGAGCTGGCAGCGGCAGGTGCTGGCCAGGTTCCTGGTGGAGGGCCGCGGCGGCTGGCGCACCCACGTGCACACCGCTTTCCCGGACGTCCCCGCCGGCCACCCCGACGCGCTGCTGATCGGCCCGCTCGGCGTGCTGGCCGTCCTCGTCCGCGACGCCGAACCGGAACCGGGCGAAGTCCGCGCCGCGCTGCGGCACGCGACCGAGCCGTTCATCGGCGTGCGCACCTCCGCCGGGGTCGTCAGCGAGTCGGTGGTCCGGCCCGTGGTGGTGCTGCCCGCGGGCGCGGAACCGTCGAAGCGATCCGCCGGTCACCACCTCGTGGTGCCCGGGGCGACGCTGGACCGGGTGCTGCGGAAGGGAGAACGCAGGCTCACCGGGCGCGACGTGGAGTCGCTGCTCGGGCGTCTGGGCGAGTCCGCGTTCCTCCCGCTCGTGCCGCGGCAGGACACGGCCCCCGCGGGCGCCGGGGCCGAGCTGTTCGACCTCGACGACCTGGCGAAGGACCGGTTCGACGCGGTGCTGGACGGCCCGTTCGAGTCCTGGCTGACATTCCTGGACGACTCGCAGCACGCGATGGTCCGCCGCGACTACAGCGGCCCGGCCCGGATCAGCGGGCCCGCGGGCACCGGGAAGTCCGTGGTCGCCCTGCACCGGCTGGTGCGGATGGCGCGGAACAGCGTGGGACCGCTGCTGTTCACGACCTTCGCCAGCAACCTGCCGCCGATCGCGCAGCGGTCCTTCCACCGGCTGGCCCCCGAACTCGACGGGCGCGTCCGGTTCGACCACCTGCACCGCTGGGCGCGGGAGTTCCTGCGCAGCCGCGGGAACGAGCTGCCGGTCAAGTCCTCGGCGGACTGCTTCTCCCGCGCCTGGTCGAAGTTCGGCAAGCACACCAGGCTCGCCGAGCTCAACCGGCACGAGTACTGGCGGGACGAGATCGACCGCGTCATCAAGGGCCGCGGCATCACCGCACTCGCCGAGTACCAGGGCCTGCACCGCACCGGACGCGGCCTGCGCTTGACCGCGGCGGACCGCGAACTGGTGTGGCGGCTCCACGAGCACTACGAGCAGATCCGCCGGGAGCGCGGCCTGCACGACCACAACGACGTGTTCACCGAGGCGTGCGCCGAACTGGAACGGGAACCGCTGGAGCGGCCGCTGGCCGGCGTCGTCGTCGACGAGGTGCAGGACATCACGCTCGTCGGGCTCCGGTTGGTGCACGCCCTCGCCGGGGACGGGCCGAACCGGCTGCTGCTCGTCGGCGACGGGCAGCAGCAGATCTACGCCGGTGGCTGGCGGCTCGTCGACGCGGGCATCCCCATCCGGGGCCGTGGCGAGGTGCTGCGCACCAACTACCGGAACGCCTCGCGGATCCTGGAATGGGCGCAGCGGTTCGACGCCACCAACCAGGTCGACGACCTCGACGGTGCTCCCGGGTTCTCGCTGCGCGAGTCGGTGGCGACGTACCACGGTGGGGACGTGGTGCCGTGGAAGGACCCGGAACGGCTCGAAGACGCGCTGGTCGCCGCCGTGCGCGACCGGCCCGAACCGGACGACGTCGCGGTGCTGACGTTCGAGAAGTCCGCCGCGGACCGGTGGCGGGACGTGTTGCGCCGCAACGGGATTCCGGTCCGGAACCTGGACGGCTGGGCCGGGGAACGGGACGGTCGGGTCAGCGTCGGCACCGTGCACCGCGCGAAGGGCCTGGAGTTCCGCGAGGTGTTCGTCCCGGAGCTCCCCGCCGAGGACGGGGACGACGATCGCGACCGCGATCTGCGGGAACTCGCGCAGCGCGCCCGGCTCGTCGCGCTGACCCGCGCCCGGGACCTGCTGTGGGTGGGGCCGCCGCGTGCCGCCGGGTGAGGCCGGAACGGAGGAGCCGCGGCCGTGCCGGGGGAATCGCGGTGGCGGACCGGCCCGTTCGGGCTGAACCGCGCGGAGGACCCCGGGACACCGCCCTGCTTTCGGTGCCGCGTCGAAGGAGAGGAGAGCCGCGTTGTCCGAACCGGGTGCGGTCGTCGTGATCGTCGTGCTGATCCTGTTGCTCGTGCTGGTCGGGTCCGCGTCCGGGAAGTCCGGCGGACGCGGGGGCGGGGGCTGGCACGGCGACGGCGGCAGCGGTGATGGCGGTGGCGGAGACGGCGGTGGCGGTTGCGGTGGCGACG
>NZ_JAIUKC010000090.1:0-31572 GCF_020177435.1 Saccharopolyspora sp. 7B
CCAGCCCACCGCGCACACCGCGGCCGAGAAGCACGAGGTGCTCAGCGGGCTCGGCCTCGACGGCACCGTGTGGGGCGCGGGCGGGGGGGGGCCCCGGCGCCCCCCCCCCCCGGGGGCGGGCGCGGGGCACACCCGCGGTGGAACGGCCGTTCGCCTACTTGGCCTGGTCGAGCTGCTCGCGCACGGTGTCGAGCAGTTCCTCCCAGGACTTCTCGAACTTCTCGACGCCCTCGCGCTCCAGCACCGCGAACACGTCGTCGAGGTCGATGCCGATCTCGGTCAGCGCGTCGAACACCTGCTGCGAGGCGTCCTTGGTGCCGCGGACCTGGTCGCCTTCGACCTGGGCGTGGTCGGCGGTGGCGAACAGCGTCGCCTCCGGCATGGTGTTCACCGTGTTCGGCGCCACCAGCTGATCGACGTAGCGGGTGTCGGAGTACGCCGGGTCCTTCACGCCGGTGGAGGCCCACAGCGGGCGCTGCGGCTTCGCACCGTCCGCGGCCAGCGCCTGGAAGCGGTCCGAGGAGAAGACCTCCTCGTAGGCGGCGTAGGCCAGCCGGGCGTTGGCGATGGCCGCCTTGCCCTGCAGGTCCTGGCCGCCTTCCACGCCCTCCAGCCGCTTGTCGATCTCGGTGTCCACGCGGGACACGAAGAACGAGGCGACCGAGGCGATGGTGTTCAGCGAGTGGCCGTTGGCCTTCGCCTGCTCCAGGCCCGCCAGGTAGGCGTCCATGACGTCCCGGTAGCGCTCCACGGAGAAGATCAGCGTCACGTTCACGCTGACGCCCTCGGCCAGCACCCGGGTGATCGCGGGCAGGCCCTCGACCGTCGCCGGGATCTTGACCATCAGGTTCGGCCGGTCGACGGCCTTCCACAGCTCCAGCGCCTCGGCGACGGTGCGGTCGGTGTCGTGGGCCAGCCGCGGGTCGACCTCCAGGGAGACCCGGCCGTCGTCGCCCGCCTCGTAGACGTTGCGGAAGACGTCGGCGGCGTCGCGCACGTCCTTCGTGGTCAGCTCGCGGACCGTGTCGTCCACGCCGGCGCCGCGGGCGGCGAGCTCGCGGACCTGGTCGTTGTAGTCGGCCGCGTTGGACAGCGCCTTCGCGAAGATCGTGGGGTTGCTGGTGACACCCACGACCGCGTAGTCGTTGATCAGCTCGGTCAGGTTGCCGGACGTGATCCGCTGGCGGGACAGGTCGTCCAGCCAGATCGCCACGCCCGCCTGGCTGAGCGCGGTGAGGTTCTGGTTGTTCGTCACTGCAATACCTCCACTCACGCGTTCGAGCGCGCGTTCTCCAGGCTCCGCCGGGCGGCGTCGACGACCGCCTCCGTGGTGAAGCCGAACTTCTCGAACAGGGTCTTGTAGTCCGCCGAGGCGCCGAAGTGCTCGATCGAGACGTTCTCGCCGAGGTCACCGGTGAACCGGTGCCAGGACTGGGCGATGCCGGCCTCGACGGAGACGCGGGCGCGCACCGACGGGGGCAGCACCTGCTCGCGGTAGGCCTTGTCCTGCCGGTCGAACCACTCGACGCACGGCATCGACACCACGCGGGTGGCAACGCCGTCGGCCTCCAGGATCTTCCTGGCCTCGACGGCCAGCTGGACCTCGGAGCCCGTGGCGATGATCACGAGCTCGGGGGTGCCGGAGGACGCCTCGGCCAGCACGTAGCCGCCCTTGGCGACGCCCTCGGCGTCGGTCCCCTCCAGCGTCGGCACGCCCTGGCGGGTCAGCGCCAGCCCGGCGGGGCCGCTGGTGTCCTCCAAGATCGCCTTCCAGGAGAAGGCGGTCTCGTTGGCGTCCGCGGGGCGGACCACCGACAGGCCGGGGATGGCGCGCAGCGAGGAGAGCTGCTCGATCGGCTGGTGCGTCGGGCCGTCCTCGCCCAGGCCGATCGAGTCGTGCGTCCACACGTAGATCGTCGGGGCGTTCATCAGCGCCGCGAGCCGCACCGCGGGCCGCATGTAGTCGCTGAAGATCAGGAAGGTGCCGCCGTACGGGCGGGTGCCGCCGTGCAGTGCGATGCCGTTGAGGATCGAGCCCATCGCGTGCTCGCGGACGCCGAAGTGCAGCGTCCGGCCGTACGGCTGGGCGTTCCACATCCCGGTGGAGATGTGCTTCGGGCCGAACGAGTCGACGCCCTTCATCGTGGTGTTGTTGCTCTCCGCCAGGTCGGCGGAACCGCCCCACAGCTCCGGCAGCACGTCGGCGAGGGCGTTGAGCACCTCACCGGAGGCCTTGCGGGTGGCGACGCCCTTGCCGTCGGCCTCCCAGGTCGGCAGCTTCTCGGACCAGCCCGCGGGCAGCTCGCGGACCCGGATCCGCTCCAGCAGCGCCTTGCGGTCGGGGTGCTCGGCGGCCCACGCGTCGTAGGACTTCTGCCACTCGGCGTGCGCGGCCTTGCCCCGCTCCACGGCCTTGCGGGCGTGCGCGAGGACCTCGTCGGAGACCTCGAAGGTCTGCTCCGGGTCGAAGCCCAGCGCCTTCTTGATCTCGGTGATCTCCTCGCCGCCCAGCGCGGCACCGTGCGCCTTGCCGGTGTTCATCTTCGTCGGCGCGGGGAAGCCGATCACGGTGCGCAGCACGACCAGCGTGGGCTGCTCCGGCTTGCCCTTGGCCGCGTCCAGCGCGTCCAGGATGCTGGAGACGTCCTCGCCGCCGTCGACGGTGACGACGTGCCAGCCGTAGGCCTCGTAGCGCTTCGCGGTGTCCTCGGACAGCGCGATGCGGGTGTCGTCCTCGATGGAGATCTCGTTCGCGTCGTAGATCACCGTGAGGTTGCCCAGCTGCTGGGTTCCCGCGAACGAGGAGGCCTCGGAGGTGACGCCCTCCTCGATGTCGCCGTCGGAGGCGATCACGTAGATCTGGTGGTCGAACGGGCTCTCGCCCGGGGCCGACTCCGGGTCCAGCAGACCGCGCTCGCGGCGGGCGGCGACCGCCATGCCGACGGCCGTGGCCAGGCCCTGGCCCAGCGGGCCGGTGGTGGTCTCCACGCCGGGGGTGTGCCAGTACTCCGGGTGACCGGGGGTCTTGGAGTCCCAGGTGCGCAGGGCCTTGATGTCGTCCAGCTCCAGCCCGTACCCGGACAGGAACAGCTGGAGGTACAGCGTCAGGCTGGAGTGACCGGCGGACAGCACGAAGCGGTCGCGGCCGATCCAGTCGGCGTCGGTGGGGTCGTGCCGCATGACGCGCTGGAACAGCGCGTAGGCGGCGGGGGCCAGGCTCATGGCGGTGCCTGGGTGCCCGCTGCCGCATTTCTCGACCGCGTCGGCGGCCAGCACCCGGACCGTGTCCACGGCGCGCTGGTCCAACTCGGTCCAGTCTGCGGGCAGTCGCTTGGTGGTCAAGCGGGCAAGATCGTCGGTGACGGACACGGACGCAGCTCCAGTTTCCCTCGAAGCGGTCCTTCGCGGCTCCGGCGCGTCGCCCGCTGACCCGGACCGATTCGGACCGCAGTTATCCCTCGTCCAGCGGGCAGCCTAGTCGTGACCTCGTGGGCGCGCGGCGGCCCGCCTGAATTGATGCGGTCCCCCACCGGGGTGAGAGGATCGCGGGTCAACCGCCTGCATCGCCGGAGACCCCTCGTCGTGCGGCGCCGAACCGCGCCGGCCGGTGTTCGCGCAGCTCACCGGTGCCGCCACGGCCGTGCCCCCCGGGGTGTCGACGGTGCGTGCCCGGGGTGCCACGGCCGGTGCCCGGCCCGGTTCGCGGTGCGTAGCCCGCCCAGCGGCGCCTCGACCGCCGCGGGGCCGATCCCGCGACGGTGCGGCGGACCCCACCACCGGCAACGCGGCGCGGCGGGCGTGCCTTCCGCGCGGAGCGTGTCCGGTGGCTCACCCCACGGTACCGGCGCCGCCGGGTCCGGTCCCGGCCGCGAGGTATCCGGGGCGCGCGCCCGGACCCTGCGGGCGGCGCTGGGGTGTAGCGCGCCTACCATTCAGGGCGGTCGGTCGCCGTCGTTCCGGTGGTCACCCCGAGCTGACTAGGAGTCCCATGCCTGCGATGCGGTGCGCTTCGGGCGGACACCACGGCGCGGCCCCGGCCGCGGCGCGGACCGCGCTCCCCGGCGGTGCGGAGCACGGCGTGCGGCTCGCGGCGCGCGCGGCAGGGGCGGCCTCGTGACCAGCACCGAAACCCCGGTCGGCGGTGCGCAGCGGCACGCGCGGCGGCCCGGCGACCTGCTCAAGGCCTACCTCGGCCTGCTCAAGCCGCGCGTCATCGAGCTGCTGCTGGTCACCACCATCCCGGCGATGCTGCTGGCCGAGCGCGGCATCCCCTCGCCGTGGCTGGTGCTGTCCACCCTGGTCGGCGGCACCATGGCCGCGGGCAGCGCCAACGCGCTCAACTGCGTCGCCGACGCCGACATCGACCAGGTCATGCAGCGCACCAGGGCCCGGCCGCTGGTGCGCCACACCGTCTCCAACCGGCACGCGCTGCTGTTCGGGATCGCGCTGGGGCTCGGCTCGTTCGCGTTCCTGTGGGCGACGACGAACCTGCTGGCCGCGGTGCTGGCGGTCGCCACGATCCTGTTCTACGTCCTCGTCTACACGCTGCTGCTCAAGCGCCGCACCGCGCAGAACATCGTCTGGGGCGGGGCCGCCGGGTGCATGCCGGTGGTCATCGGCTGGGCCGGGGTGACCGGGCGGGTGGACTGGCCCGCGCTGGTCATGTTCGGGATCATCTTCTTCTGGACACCGCCGCACACCTGGGCGCTGGCGGTGAAGTACAAGGCGGACTACGAGCGCGCCGGCGTGCCGATGCTGCCCGTCGTCGCCGAACCGGCCTACGTGTCGCGGCAGATCGTCGCCTACAGCTGGCTGATGGTGCTGTGGACGCTGCTGCTCGCCCCCGCCACCGGGTGGCTCTACACCGCGTTCGCGGTGCTCTCCGGCGCCTGGTTCCTGTGGCTCGCGCACCGGTTGCACACCGCGACCAAGCGGGGCGAGCCGACGAAGCCGATGCGGCTGTTCCACATGTCCAACACGTACCTGATGATCGTGTGCGTGGCGCTGGCGGTGGACTCGGCACTGGGACTGCCGGTGCTGGGCTGGCCGTTCGCGTGATCGCCACGAGCTGAGCGGTCCGGCGCCGTCCCACCTGGTCGTCGCGCGGGCCGTCGCACCCTCCACCGCGGGCCCGGCCGCGTGTGCGACAGTCGGCGCGGATCACCGGTGGAGGGAGATCGATGAGCGCGGAACTGCCGCCGCGGCACCGGCAGGCGCTGGAGCGCCTCGTCGAACGCGGCACGCTGACCTCCGAGCAGGCCGATGCGGTGCGCGCCGAGCTCACCGCCGAACCCGCACCGCAGCGCGCGGGCGGGGTCTGGGAGGTCCTCGGGTACGCGGGCGGCGCACTCGTGATCGGCGGTGCGTCGCTGCTGGTCGGCATGTCCTGGGAGGTGTTGTCGACCGCGGCCCGGATCGGCCTGCTGGTCGCCGCCACCGCGGTGCTCGTGGTCGCGGGCGGACTCATCGCGGGCGGCCCGCGCGGTGCGCGGGAGCTCGCCGCCGATGCGCCCTCGCGGCGCAGCCGCATCGTGTCCGCACTGCTCGCGCTGGCCTCCGGGTCCGCGGCGATGGCGGTCGTGGCCGGGCTGGACGGTTCGGACTCCTCGCTGTCCGCGAGCGGGCTCGGGCTGGTCGCGGCCGCCGCCGGGTACGCGCTGCTGCCCGCGGTGCCGGGGCTGGTGGCGACCGGTGCCTTCGCATTCTGGTTCGCGCTCGCGCTGGCCGATGAGCTACCGGGCAGCGGGTCCGTGCCGCAGATGCTGGTGCTGATCGTGCTCGGCGGGCTGTGGGCGGTGCTCGCGGTGCGCGGTGTGCTCGACCGGCCGACCCGGGGCCGCGCGGGCCGGGTGCGGCGCGACGTGGGCTTCGGGATCGCGGCGGCGACGGCGCTCACCGGCGCCCAGTGGACCGTGATCGCGCACCAGTCGTGGAGCTACGCGATCACGTTCGTGCTGGCCGTCGGCTGCTTCGCCGCGTTCGTGGCGCTGCGCTCGGCGGTGCTGCTGGTGTTCGGCGTGCTCGGGGTGACCGTCGCGGTGCCGGAGGCGCTGTACCACTGGACCGGCGGTGCGCTCGGCGGGCCGCTGATCGTGCTGCTGGTGGGTGTGGTGCTGCTGGCGGCGGGCGGTTTCGGCCTGCGGCTGCGGAACCGGGTCGGCTAGCGCGGCCGGGCCTGCTTGGAGCGACCGGGCCTGCTTGGAGCGGCCGGTCGGCTGGAGCGGCCGGTCGACTGGAGCCCTCAGCCGGCGCGGAACCCGCGCAGCCGATCGAGGCCCCCGGGCGAGCCGATGCCGAGCAGTGGCGCGGCCCGCTCCAGCAGCAGCCCGGCCAGGTCGGCCAGCACCCAGCGCGCGCTGGGCAGCGAGGCCAGGGCCGCCCACTCGAACTGGTCGGCCTCGACCACCCGGCCCGCGCGCACCGCGGGCGAGGTCCGCAGCAGCGGCTGCTCCCGCACCGACCCGGCGTTGCCGCGCAGCACCACCAGCAGGTCCGCGTCGTGCTCGCCGAGCCGTTCGCCGGAGATCTCCGGGAACGGCAGCGGCCCGTCCGCGACCGCTTCCTGCGCAGGGGGCCGGGCCACGCCGAGCGCCCGCAGCACCTGTCCGGCGGCCGTCGAGCCGGACACCGTGGTGACCACCTCGTCGCCGCGGCCCGCGCCGAGCACCGAGATCGTCGGCATCCGGCGGGTCGCGAGGCGGGCGGCGAGCTCGGCGCGGTCCCGCTCGAAGGCCTCCCACGCGGCCACCGCGGCTCCGGCCGCGCCCACCGCCGCGCCGAGCGCGAGCGCGTCCGCGCGCACGTCCCCGGTGCGCCGCACCAGCCGCAACCGGGCCAGTCCGCGCAGCAGCTCCGCCGGGACCCCGGGCAGCCGGTGCCCGGCCAGCACCTCCGGGCGCAGGCGGGCCAGCGCCTCCAGGTCCAGTCCGCCCGCGCCGCCGAGGTCGAGCACCGGCGCGCCCTGCACGGCCGCGATCGCGGGCAGCACCGGGTCACCGGCGGTCACCGCCACCGTGCCCACCTGTTCGCGCCCCAGCAGCAGGGCGAGGCGAGCCGTCCCGCCGTCCAGGGTCACCAGTCCGCGGCCGGCTTCGGCCGGGACCGCTCGGCAGCCGCCGAGCAGCCCGGCCGCGAGCAGCGCCAGCGCACCGCGCCGCCCGATCACGCGATCGATCATGGTCGATCAGTCGGTCCCGGGGCACTCGGAGTTCCCGGGCGGGCGCTTCCGCTCAGGGCAGCAGCAGGAGCTTGCCCGTGCTGCGGCGCGCCTCCAGGTCTTCGTGCGCCCGGCCGGCCTGCTCCAGCGGGTAGCTGCCGCCGATGCGCACGTCGAGCTCACCCGCGCGCACCGCCTGGAAGATCTCCCCGGCCCGCCGGTCCAGCTCCTCCCGATCCAGCATGTGGTGCGCCAGCGACGGCCGGGTGAGGAACAGCGAGCCCCCCGAGTTCAGCCGCTGCGGGTCCACCGGCGGCACCGGCCCGCTGGACGCGCCGAACAGCGCGAGCGTCCCGCGCGGGCGCAGCGACGCGAGGCTGCCGTCGAAGGTGTCCTTGCCGACGCCGTCGTAGACCACGTCCACCCCGCGCCCGTCGGTGAGGTCGCGGACCTCCTCGGCCACGTCGGCGTCGGTGTAGCGGATGATCTCGTCGGCACCGGCCGCGCGCGCCAGCCGCTCCTTCTCGTCGGTGGACACGGTGCCGATCACGTTCCCGCCGCGCGCCTTGATCAGCTGGGTGAGCAGCAGTCCCACGCCGCCCGCCGCCGCGTGCACCAGCGCCGTCTCGCCGGGGCGGATCGGGTGGGTGGAGGTGACGAGGAAGTGCGCGGTCATGCCCTGCAGCATCGCGGCGGCCGCCGTCCGGTCGTCGACGCCGTCGGGGACGCGGACCGAGTTGCGCGCGGGCACCACGGCCTGCTCGGCGTAGCCGCCGGGCGTCATGGCCCACGCGATGCGGTCGCCGGGGGTGAATCCGGTGACGTCCGGGCCGACCTCGCGGACGGTGCCCGCGCCCTCCACGCCGGGGGTGAACGGCAGCGGCACGCTGTAGAGGCCGCTGCGCTGGTAGGTGTCGATGAAGTTCACCCCGGCCGCGGACACCTCCACCAACAGCTCACCGGACTGCGGGGTCGGCCGGTCCAGTTCGGCGGGCTCCAGCACCTCCGGTCCGCCGTGGGCCGGTACCCGAATCGCGCGCATGCGTGCCTCCTAGATCGCCTCGTCCGCCCGGCGCCGGGACGGCCGCCGGGGATCATCCCCACTCTCGCAGGCGCGGAGGCGGCCGGGCGGTGGCCTGGGTAACTGTTCGCCCCGTGTCGTCGGGGTGGTTGTCTAGGATCACCCGCATGGCAGCCGAGAACGACACCGAGCAGAGCACCGCGCCCGAGCCGAAGGCGATCGCCCGGGTGAAGGCGTTCGCCGCGGGCCACGGCGGTTCCGCGCGAGCCGTGGTGGAGAACCTCGGCCAGGCGGGCGCCCGCATCGTGCTGATCGGCGAGGACGGCGCGCTCGGCGACGTGCTGGTCGCAGGCGTCGCGGCGGGGGAGGCCGTGGTCGAGGCCGTCGAGCAGGTCACCGCGGGGGAGTGGGACGGCGACACGACCGCCGCGCTGCAGATCGGCCCGGCGCACCGCCGGAAGATGGCCGGCCCGCGGGCCCGGTGAGACCGGCACCTCGGGTCCTGCTCGCCAGCTGCGCCGAGCTGCCCCGCTCGAACGCCGACGACACCGACCTGCCGGAGGTGCTGGCCGAGCTGGGCGTGCCCGCGGCCTGGGCGCCGTGGGACGACCCGGCCGCGCCGTTCGATTCCGCCGAGCTCGTGGTGCTGCGCAGCACCTGGGACTACCCGCTGCGGCGCAAGGACTTCCTGGCCTGGTGCGAGTCGGTGCCCGCGCTGGTGAACCCGGCGCGGGTGGCGCGCTGGAACACCGACAAGACCTACCTCGCCGATCTGGCCGCGCGGGGCGTCCCGGTGGTGCCGACGGAGCTGATCGCACCGGGCGAACCGCTGCGCTGCCCGGACTTCGAGTTCGTGCTGAAGCCCTCGGTGGGGGCGAGCTCGCGGGGCGCGGCCCGGTTCGCGGTGGGGGAGCGGGACGCCGAGGCCGCGCACCTGGCCGCGCGCACCGCCGTGGATCACGCGGTGCTGGTGCAGCCCTACCAGCGGGCGGTGGACCGGGAGGGCGAGACGGCGCTGGTGTTCGTCGGCGGGGGTTATTCGCACGCGTTCGTGAAGGGCGCGATGCTGCCGGATCCGGCGGCGCCGGGGCCGGGACCGGGCGACCGCTTCGGGGTGGAGCCGGATGCGGCGCTACGCCGCGCGGCGGAGGACGCGGTGGACGCGGCGGCGGCGATTCACGGGATGCGCCGGTCCGAGCTGCTGTACGCGCGGGTGGACCTGGTGCGCCGGGAGGACGGGTCGCCGCTGCTGCTGGAGCTGGAGCTGACCGAACCGTCGTTGGGGTTCCGCCAGGCGGATCCGGGGGCGAAGCCGCGGTTCGCGTCGGCGGTGCGGGCGGCGCTGGCCGGGTGAGCCCGCTTCCGGGGCGTGTCGGGGTGGCTTCGCCGTTCTCCTGAGTCTATGGTTTCAGCATCGGTTGAAGTCGATCAGTCGGAGGCACCCGAGGTGACCGAGTACGCCCAGCGCACCGACCGTCCCGCCATGTCCGAGTGGATCGAGCAGATGGCCGCGCACTTCGAAGCGACCGAGGGCATGCCGCTCATCGCCGGACGGATCCTCGCGTTCCTGCTGATCTGCGACCCGCCGGAGCGCACCGCGGCCGAGCTCTCCCACGGGCTCAACGCCAGCAGCGGCTCCGTCAGCACCAACGTCCGGTTGCTGCTGCGCCTCGGGGTCATCTCCAAGACGACCCGGCAGGGCCGCGAGGCCGCGCTCTATCGCGTGGAGGAGCACCGCTGGCCGGAACTGGTCCGGCACCGCATGGAGCAGGTCACCGGGCTCGAACAGCTCACCGAGGACGGGCTGCGGATGTTCAGCGGCCAGGGGGAGCGGGCGCGGCGGCTGCGCACCGTGCACGAGTTCTACAAGTGGCTCTCCGGCGAGATGCCGCAGCTCTGGCAGCGGTGGGAGCGGGAGCGCCGCGCACTGCGCTACTGAGCCGGGCCGGGCAGCGGTCAAGCCGGGACGGGCTCCGCGGATTCGCCTGCCGGGACCCGCGGCACCGGCCCGCGGTAGCGGGACTCGCACCACAGCAGCGCGGTCGCCGTGATCACCAGGGTGGAACCGAGCACGTGCAGCACCACCAGCGCCCCGGGCACCCCGAGCACGTACTGCGCGGAGCCGAGCGCCCCCTGCGCCAGCACCAGCACGCACGCCGCGCCGTAGGCCTTCAGCAGCGCGCCGGTCGGGCGGGCGCCGCGCAGCCACACGCCGAACACCGCGAGCAGGCACACGTACGCCATCACCAGCAGGCCGTGCACCTGCACCAGCGTCGGCACCGGCACCACGAGCCGCGGCGTGTCGGCGTCCCCGGCGTGCGGCCCGGCCGCGGTCACCAGCGTGCCCGCGACCAGCATCGCCGCCGTCACCGCGGTGAGCGCCACCAGCAGCCGGCGCATCCGGGCCGGGAGCACCGGCGTCGCGGGCTCGTCGCCCTCGCCCGCGGCCTTGAACAGGTACGCGGCCAGCCAGATCAGCACGGCCGAGGCCATGAAGTGGATGGACACGCTCCACCAGCTCAGGTCCACCAGCACCGTGATGCCGCCGATGACGGCCTGCGCGAGCACGCCCAGCGGCATGACCAGCGCCAGCTTCACCAGGCGCGGCCGGTGCGGGCGCACCCGCCACGCGGCGATCAGGCAGGCCAGCGCGACGAACCCGACGAGGCCGGTCAGCGTGCGGTTGCCGAACTCGATCACTTGGTGCAGCGTCGCCACCTCGGGGTGGTCGACCGGGACCATGCTCCCCGGGAAGCACTGCGGCCAGGTGGGGCAGCCGAGGCCGGAGCCCGTCACCCGCACCACGGAACCCGTCACCGAGATCAGCGATTGGGTGATGAGGACGGCGAGCGCGAGCCAGCGCACCAGGCGGTGGTCGGCGGCCGGGATCCGGGACAGCATCGACGACGGCACGCATCGATGGTATTCGCCGCCCCGCACCGCCCGGCCGCCAGGTGGTGCGCCGCAGGTCACTCCACGCGCTTCTCGCGGGCGAAGGTGCCCTTCGGGAACGCGCCGGCCTTGAGCACCTGGGTGCTGAGCTTCTTGCCGTACCCGGCGAGGCGCTGCGCGTTCTCCGCGCCGAGGTGGGCCCAGGGGGCGGCGGCGAGCGCGTCGGTGCGCTGCTCGACGTCCTCCCGGAAGGCGACACCCCGCTCGGTGAGCCCGTCGTCGGCGTCGAGCAGGCCGCGGTCGGCGAGTTCGCGCTGCGCCTGCGCCCACTCCTCATCGGACCAGCCGCGGCTGGCCTGCGAGAACTGCCGGGAGAGTCCTTCGCCGCTCGCGGACTGCAGGACCAGCGCCTGCAGCCCGGTGAGGCCCACCGCCTGCAGCACTATCAGGTGGCCGTCGCCGCGGTGCTCGCGCAGCAGCGACTGGGCGTGCCAGAGCACCAGGTGCGGCTCGTCCGGCCACTCCAGGTCGGCGTGCCCGGCGTAGAGCGGGCGGGCTTCGGGACGGCAGGCCTCGGTGGCGCGGCGGGCGAGCGCGGCGGCCTCCGCGAGCTCCTCGGAGGCGATCGTCTCGGGGCCGAGCAGCTTGCGCAGCGCGGTGTCGGCGGCGCGGAACCGGGCGGCGACGACGGCTTCCGGGGTGGTGATCGTCCACGCGTGCGGGATGACCTCGGCGATCACCCGCGGGTTGAAGTTGTAGAAGGTGGCGGCGACGACTCCCGCGCCGACGGCGCCCATCGGGGCGGCGCGGCCGGCGAAGTAGCGCATCCGGGTGCCGTCGAGGCCGAGCGCGCCGAACTCCTCCTCGGCTTCGGGGCTGAAGTAGATCAGCGAGTGCAGCGGTTCCAGGCTGCGGTGGCAGGGGCGGGCCAGTTCGGTGCCGGGCGTCACGTCGGCGTGCTGCTCAGTCATGCTCTCACCCTACTTCCGGTAACCACCGGGTCCGGAAGTTCGGTCCGGTCAGGTGAGCCGAGTGGTGCGCACCGCCAGCGCCCCGGCCGCCGCGGCCCACGCCACCAGCACCAGCAGCGGCTGCCAGCCCGGCAGCGCCGCGTGCTCCAGCGCCGCCTCCAGCGAGGTCGCCAGCGCACCCGAGGGCAGCAGCCCGGCGATCGCGCCCACCGGGCCCGGCAGATCGCTCATCGGCAGTGCCAGCCCACCGGCCAGCAGCAGCACGAACCAGATCGCGTTCGCCACCGCCAGCACGATCTCCGCCCGGAACGCGCCGCCCACCAGCACCCCGGCCGCGCCGAACGCGAGGGTGCCCAGCACCAGCAGCGGCAGCGCCGCCACGATCCCCAGCGGGCTCGGCGTCCAGCCCAACAGCGCGGCCGTGATCCCCAGCAGCACCGCCTGCAGCGCCACCACCAGCAGCGTCGCCAGCACCCGGCCGCTGATCAGCGTCCAGCGCGGCAGCGCCGTCGCGGACAGCCGCTTGAGCACCCCGTAGCGGCGGTCGAAGCCGAGCGCGATGGCCTGCCCGGTGAACGCGGTGGACATCACGGCCAGCGCGAGGATGCGCGGCGCCACCGAGTCGACCCGCGGTTCCGGCACGGTGCCGATGTGCAGCGTGCTCAGCCCGATCAGCAGCGCCAGCGGGATGATCAGCGTGAGCAGCGCCTGCTCGCCGTGCCGGATGATCAGCAGCGCTTCGATCCGGGTGTGCGCGGCGAGCATCCGCAGCGCCCGTCCGCGTCCCGGGGCGGGCGCGAAGGTGCCCGCGGGGAACCGCTCGCCGGGGCGCGGGGCGTCCCGGTCGTCGCGGGCGAGTCCGGTCCCGGCGGTGCCGGTCCCCGTCTTGGCGGCGCCGTGGTTCACGAGCGCAACTCCCGTCCGGTCAGGTCCAGGAACACGTCCTCCAGGCTGCGCCTGCTCACCCGCAGCTCGTTGGCGAACACGCCGTGCCGTGCGCACCACGCGGTCACGGTGGAGACCACCTGCGGGTCGATGGTGCCGCGCACCACGTACCGGCCCGCGCGCTGCTCGACGGCCTCGTAGCCCTCGGGCAGCGCGGCCAGCAGCAGGCCGAGGTCGAGCGCGGGCTCGGAGTGGAACTTCAGCTCCTGCCTGCCCCGCGGGTCGGCGGTGAGCTCGGCGGTGGTGCCGTCGGCGACGGCGCGCCCGTGGTCGACGATGACGACCCGGTCGGCGAGCGCCTCGGCCTCGTCCATCAGGTGGGTGGTCAGCAGCACGCCGACGCCGTCCCGGCGCAGCGCGGCGACCAGGTCCCACACCAGGTGGCGGGCCTGCGGGTCGAGCCCGGCGGTCGGTTCGTCCAGGAACACCAGCTCGGGGCGGCCGACGAGCGCGCAGGCCAGCGACAACCGCTGCTGCTGTCCGCCGGAGAGCCGCTTGTACGGGGTGCGCCCGGCGGAGGTGAGCCCGAGGACGTCGAGCAGCCAGCGCGGGTCGATGGGGTCCGCGGAGCAGGTCGCGACCAGCTCCAGCATCTCGGCGGCCCGCACGCCCGGGTAGGCGCCGCCGCCCTGCGGCATGACGCCGATCCGGGGCCGCAGCCGTTCTCCCTGGGTGGCGGGGTCGAGCCCGAGCACCCGCACCGTTCCGCCGTCGGGCCGCTGGAAGCCTTCGCAGATCTCGACGGTGGTGGTCTTGCCCGCGCCGTTGGGTCCGAGCAGGGCGAGCACGCTGCCGCGCGGCATCCGCAGGTCGAGCCCGTCGACGGCCGTGGTGTCGCCGAAGCGCTTGGTCAGCCCGCGCACGTCCAGCGCGTCGCCGTCGGCGGCCGGTTCCTCGATCACCGGGCCGGGCGTGGGGGTGCTCGCGGCTTCGTTCACGACGTCCAAGCCTATGACGTGACGGGGCGCTCATCCGCCCGGGTCGGCAGCAGCGGCGGGACCTTGCCGCGCACGAGCCACAGCAGGATCCCGAAGGCGAGGATCGAGGCGATGACGGCGAACGGCACCTGGTAGGCCCGCAGGATGTAGGCGGCCCCGGTCGGCGGGACCACGAGCGCGACGATGGAGCAGATGGTGGCCGCGCCGATCCGGAAGCGGTGGTCGTTGGTGGCCAGCGACAGCGGCACCACCATCCACAGCAGGTACCAGGGGTGCAGCACCGGCCCGAACACGGCGAGCGTGCCGAGGGTGATGCCGAGCGCGGCCAGCGGTTCGATCCGGCCCTTGAACGACAGCCACAGCAGCCGCACGCACACCAGCCCGGTGATGGCGTATCCGAAGATCTTGGTGATGACCAGCATCGAGTTGGTGTGGTTGCCGAGGCCGAGCAGCATGCCGACCCCGCCGCCGGTCATGCCGAACGCGGTCATCGGCGCCAGCCAGGTCTTGATCCGGTTCGGCACGTCGTAGGTCTCGATCCAGCCGAGGCCCCAGCCGCTGGCCACCGTGATGATCGTCATGGTGCCGAGC
The DNA here is from genome assembly GCF_020177435.1 of Saccharopolyspora sp. 7B. NCBI lineage: Bacteria > Bacillati > Actinomycetota > Actinomycetes > Pseudonocardiales > Pseudonocardiaceae > Saccharopolyspora > Saccharopolyspora sp. 7B. The sequence continues at coordinate 14,515 of NZ_JAIUKC010000090.1, forward strand.
ATCAGCACGGCGAGCACGGCGGCGACGCCGACGAGGTCGCGCATCCGCCCGCCGCGCCTGCGGGCCACGTAGATGCCGAAGAAGCCGAGGGCCACGAAGCCGGGCGGTTTGATGGCCCCGCCGATGCTGAGCAGCACCCCGGCGACGACCACGCCGAGCGGTCCGCGCCAGCGCAGCCCGAGCTCGATGGCGGCGAGCATGATCCCGACCAGCAGCGCCTCGTTGTGCGCGCCGCTGACCACGTGGAACAGCGTGATCGGGTTGGCGGCCGAGAGCCACAGCGCGGCCACCGGGTGCACCCCGCAGCGGGCGGCGAGCCGCGGGATCGCCCAGATCGCCAGCATCAGACCGATGATCATCACGACCCGCCAGAGCAGCACGCCGAACACGACGTCGTCGCCGATGACGCGGCCGAGGTGCTGGCCGAACAGCAGGAACAGCGGACCGTAGGGCGAGGGCGTGTCGCGCCAGATGTTCGGCACGTTGGCGACCAGCGGGTGGTCCACGCCGAGCGCGGTGCCCGGTCCCAGCGTGTACGGGTTGATGCCCTGCGCGGCCACCGCGTTCTGCGCCAGGTACGTGTACATGTCGGTGCTGAACAGCGGCGGCGCGACGGCCAGCGGCAGCCCCCACATGACGATGGTGCGGTCCATCTGGGTGCGGCTGACCATCCGGTCCCGGCCGGGCCAGGACAGCTTGCCGAGCCAGAGCCACGCGGTGACGACCATGAGCATGCCGAGCCAGGCGCAGGCCATGGCGACGGTGGGGATGCGCGCGGGCAGCCCGAGCAGCCGGACCCCGATCAGCGGGTTGTCGACGGGAGCGGCGCCCGCGCCGATGGCGCCGAAGGCGAGCACCAGCGAGCCGGTGGTGCCGAAGCGGCGGACCAGGTCGAGCTGGCGGCGTTCGGGCGCGTCGAGCGGGGCGGGCTGCTGCGCGGCGGGCGCGTCGCCCGCGTAGGCGGTGTCGCTGCTGAGTGGGGCGTCGGCGACCCGGGTGGTGCCGCGTCCGTCCCGCTCAGCGCCGGTCGGTGCGGTCGCGGCGGCGTCCCGCGACCGGGTCGCGCCCCGGGGGGTGGTGCCGTCGGCCGGGGTGCCGGAGGTCGCTGACTCGCCCGGCCCGGCTTCGTCCTGCTGGTTCGTCTCGCCTGCGCCCACGGCACCGAAGCTTAGGGCAGTCGGTGGGCGGCCCGTCCCGCCGTCGCACAACCGCCGTTCGGGGTGATCCGGGTCACGTTGGCGGACCTGCGGTCTGGTGTGTCGGAGCTAAATAGGTAACATCGGTGTTGTGAAAAACGCCGGAACGCCACCTCCGGCTGCGGCCGCCGACTCGGGAGCCGCAGCCCCGGGTGCTGGTGCGCCGTCCGGGGACGGGCGGACCCGGCACTCGGTCGCCCGCCTCCTGCTGGAGCGCGGGCCGATCACCGCCGCGGCGGTGGCCGAAGCCCTCGGGCTCAGCTCGGTCGCGGTGCGCAGGCACCTCGACGCGCTGGTCACCGAAGGCGAGGCCTACACCAGGGAGTCCTCCGCCCGGCAGCGCCGGGGGAGGGGCAGGCCCGCGAAGCTGTTCCTGCTGACCGAGGTCGGCCGGGCCAGGTTCGGGCACGCCTACGACGACCTGGCCGTGGCGGCGCTGCGGTTCATCGCCGACACCGACGGTGAGCAGGCGGTGCGGGAGTTCGCGCGCAAGCGCATCGCCGCACTGGTCGCCCACCACCGGGAGGCGCTGGCCGCCGCGCGGACCAGGGCCGAACGGGCCGAGGTCCTCGCCGGTGCGCTGACTCGCGAGGGCTACGCTGCCTCGACGCGCAGCGTGGCCTCCGGTGAGCAGCTCTGCCAGCACCACTGCCCGGTGGCGCACGTCGCTGCGGACTTCCCGCAGCTGTGCGAAGCCGAGACGGAGGCCTTCGCCGAAGTCCTCGGTACCCACGTGCAGCGGTTGGCCACCATCGCCAACGGCGATGCGGCCTGCACGACGCACGTACCGCTCACGCGGTCCGAGCGAACCGCCGATCGCGGCCCGGAGACCCAGGTCATCCCGGCATCCGCGTCGGCCGAAACCGATCCGGCCGCCCACGACCGGTCCCAGACCGACGGGCGGCAGACCGCCCCGATTCCTGACGGAGGGGAGTCCGTATGACTGCCGCTGCCGAGCAGCGCACACCCACCACGGCGTCGAACAACTCTGGCCAGCTCAGCCAAGAGGAGACGCTGGCGACCCTGGGCAACTACGAGTACGGCTGGGCCGACAAGGACGTCGCGGGCGAAGGCGCGCGACGCGGGCTCAACGAGGACGTCGTCCGGGAGATCTCGGCCAAGAAGGACGAGCCGGAGTGGATGCTCGAAGCGCGGCTGAAGGCGCTGCGGCTGTTCGAGCGCAAGCCGATGCCGAACTGGGGCGCCGACCTGTCGGGCATCGACTTCGACAACATCAAGTACTTCGTGCGCTCGACCGAACAGCAGGCCCAGAGCTGGGAGGACCTGCCCGAGGACATCAAGAACACCTACGACCGGCTGGGCATCCCGGAAGCGGAGAAGCAGCGGCTCGTCGCCGGTGTCGCCGCCCAGTACGAGTCCGAGGTGGTCTACCACAAGATCCGCGAGGACCTTGAGGAGAAGGGCGTCCAGTTCCTGGACACCGACACCGCGCTGCGCGAGCACCCGGAGACCTTCAAGGAGTACTTCGGCTCGGTCATCCCGGCCGGGGACAACAAGTTCTCCGCGCTGAACACCGCGGTGTGGTCCGGCGGCTCGTTCATCTACGTGCCGAAGGGCGTGCACGTCGACATCCCGCTGCAGGCCTACTTCCGGATCAACACCGAGAACATGGGCCAGTTCGAGCGGACGCTGATCGTCGTCGACGAGGACGCCTACGTCCACTACGTCGAGGGCTGCACCGCCCCGATCTACTCCAGCGACTCGCTGCACTCGGCGGTCGTGGAGATCGTGGTCAAGAAGGGCGCTCGCTGCCGCTACACGACCATCCAGAACTGGTCGAACAACGTCTACAACCTGGTCACCAAGCGGGCCAAGGCCGAAGAGGGCGCAACCATGGAGTGGGTCGACGGCAACCTCGGCTCCAAGGTCACCATGAAGTACCCGTCGGTGTTCCTGATGGGCGAGCACGCCAAGGGCGAGGTGCTCTCGGTGGCGTTCGCCGGTGAGGGCCAGCACCAGGACGCGGGCGCGAAGATGGAGCACATGGCTCCGCACACCTCCTCGACGATCGTCTCCAAGTCGATCGCCCGCGGTGGTGGCCGCACCTCCTACCGGGGTCTGGTCAAGGTCGCCAAGCGCGCCAACCACTCGGCCTCCACGGTCAAGTGCGACGCGCTGCTGGTCGACACGATCAGCCGCTCGGACACCTACCCGTACGTCGACGTGCGCGTCGACGACGTGTCCATGGGCCACGAGGCCACCGTCTCCAAGGTCAGCGACGACCAGCTGTTCTACCTGATGCAGCGCGGTCTGACCGAGGACGAGGCGATGGCGATGATCGTGCGCGGCTTCGTGGAGCCGATCGCGCGGGAGCTGCCCATGGAGTACGCGCTGGAACTGAACCGCCTGATCGAGCTGCAGATGGAAGGGGCCGTCGGCTGACATGACGAGCACCACTGACACCGCCGACGCCCAGCACGGCCTGACCGAGCACAGCCACGGGGGCGCGGTCGTGCCGCAGTCCTCCCGCGGCGAGCGCTTCACCTCCTACGACGTCGAGGCCTTCGAGGTCCCCGGCGGCCGCGAGGAGGACTGGCGGTTCACCCCGATCAAGCGGCTCAAGGGGCTGCACGACGGCACCGCGAAGGCGACCGCCTCGCTGAACGTCGAGGTCGAGGCGAGCGCCGAGGTCACGGTCGAGACCGTCGGCCGCGACGACGAGCGCCTCGGCAAGGGCGGCGTGCCCGCCGACCGGATCGCCGCGCAGGCCTGGAGCTCCTTCGAGCAGGCCACCGTCATCACCATCCCGAAGGACGTGCAGCCGGCCGAGCCGGTCAGCGTCGTCGTGCACGGCCCCGGCGAGGGCGAGACGGCGTTCGGGCACATCCAGATCCGCGCCGAGCGGTTCGCCGAAGCGGTCGTCGTCCTCGACTACCGCGGCTCCGGCGTGCTGGGCGAGAACGTCGAGTTCATCACCGACGACTCCGCCCGGCTCTCGGTCGTGTCCGTGCACGACTGGGCCGACGACGCGACCCAGGTCAGCTCCGAGCACGCCTACCTGGGCCGGGACGCGGTGTTCCGGCACCTGGCGGTGACCCTCGGCGGCGACCTGGTCCGGGTCAACACCACGATCACCTACGGGGACAAGGGCGGGGACGCCGAGCTGCTCGGCCTGTACTTCGCCGACGCGGGCCAGCACCTGGAACACCGGATGCTGGTCGACCACGCGCAGCCGAACTGCCGCAGCAACGTGCTCTACAAGGGCGCGCTGCAGGGCGACGCGGCGCACTCGGTGTGGATCGGCGACGTGCTGATCCGGGCCGCGGCCGAAGGCACCGAGACCTTCGAGCTGAACCGGAACCTGGTGCTCACCGAAGGCGCCCGCGCCGACTCGGTGCCGAACCTGGAGATCGAGACCGGTGAGATCGAAGGCGCCGGTCACGCCAGCGCCACCGGCCGGTTCGACGACGAGCAGCTGTTCTACCTGCAGGCCCGCGGCATCCCGAAGGAGCAGGCCCGCCGACTGGTGGTCCGCGGCTTCTTCGGCGAGATCCTGCAGAAGATCACGGTGCCCGCGGTCCGGGAGCGGCTGGAGGCCGCGATCGAGGCCGAGCTGGCCGTCGTCGGCGCCTGACGCCGCCCCCTCACTCCCTTTCCCCACGTACCAGGAGAACACAGCACAATGGCCACCCTGGAGATCAAGGACCTGCACGGTTCCGTCCTCACCGAGGAAGGCGCCAAGCCGATCCTCAACGGCGTGAACCTCACGATCGACTCCGGCCAGATCCACGCGATCATGGGCCCGAACGGTTCCGGCAAGTCCACCCTGGCCTACGCCATCGCCGGGCACCCCAAGTACCAGATCGACTCCGGCTCCGTCCTGCTCGACGGCGAGGACGTGCTGGAGATGAGCGTGGACGAGCGCGCCCGCGCCGGCCTGTTCCTCGCCATGCAGTACCCGGTGGAGGTGCCGGGCGTGTCCATGTCGAACTTCCTGCGCACCGCCGCCGGTGCCGTCCGCGGTGAGGCCCCGCAGATCCGGCACTGGGTCAAGGAGGTCAAGCAGGCGATGACCGAGCTCGACATCGACCCGTCGTTCGCGGAGCGCAGCGTCAACGAGGGCTTCTCCGGCGGCGAGAAGAAGCGGCACGAGATCCTGCAGCTGGACCTGCTGGACCCGAAGTTCGCCATCCTCGACGAGACCGACTCCGGCCTCGACGTCGACGCGCTGCGGGTCGTGTCCGAGGGCGTCAACCGGTACACGTCCAAGGGCGACAAGGGCGTGCTGCTGATCACGCACTACACCCGCATCCTGAACCACATCACGCCGGACCACGTGCACGTGTTCGCCGGCGGCAAGGTCGTCGAGTCGGGCGGGCCGGAGCTGGCCGACGAGCTCGAGAAGAACGGCTACGTGCGGTTCACCGGCAAGAAGGAGGCCGTCGCGCAGTCATGACCGCTCAGCCCCTCACCACTGCCGGTGCGGCCGCGGGCCCGCTGGACGTCGCGGCGATCCGCTCCGACTTCCCGATCCTGGGCCGCACGATCCGCGACGACCGGCGCCTGGTGTACCTGGACTCGGGGGCGACGTCGCAGCGCCCCCGCCAGGTGCTGGACGCGGAGCGCGCCTTCGTGGAGACCTCCAACGCGGCGGTGCACCGCGGTGCCCACCAGCTCGCGGAGGAGGCCACCGACGCCTACGAGGACGCCCGCGCCAAGATCGCCCGCTTCGTGGGTGCCGGGGTGGACGAGGTCGTGTTCACCAAGAACGCGACCGAGGGCGTCAACCTGGTCGCGTACGCGATGAGCAACGCCGCGACGTCCGGTCCCGAGGCGGAGCGCTTCCGCCTCGGCCCGGGCGACGAGGTCGTGGTCAGCGAGATGGAGCACCACGCGAACCTCGTGCCGTGGCAGGAGCTGTGCCGCCGCACGGGGGCGACGCTGCGCTGGTTCGGCGTCACCGAGGACGGCAGGCTCGACCTGTCCGACGTGTCCGCGGTGATCACCGAGCGGGCCAAGGTCGTCGCCGTCGCGCACCAGTCCAACGTGCTCGGCACGGTGAACCCGCTCGACGAGGTCGTGGCGCGGGCGCACCAGGTCGGCGCGCTGGTCGTGCTCGACGCGTGCCAGTCGGTGCCGCACGCGCCGGTGGACTTCGCCGAGCTCGACGTGGACTTCGCGGTGTTCTCCGGGCACAAGATGCTCGGGCCCTCCGGGGTCGGCGTGCTCTACGGGCGGCACGAGCTGCTGCGCGCGATGCCGCCGTTCATCACCGGCGGGTCGATGATCGAGATGGTGCACATCGACCGCGCCACGTTCGCCGAACCGCCGCAGCGGTTCGAGGCGGGCGTGCCGATGACCTCCCAGGTCGTCGGGCTCGGCGCGGCCGTGGACTACCTGTCGGTGGTCGGCATGGAACGCATCGCCGCGCACGAGAAGAAGCTGGCCGCGGCGGCGCTCGACGAGCTGTCGGCGATCGACGGGGTGCGCATCATCGGCCCCGCCACCACCGAGGCCCGCGGTGCCACGGTCGCGTTCGTGGTCGAAGGGGTGCACCCGCACGACGTCGGCCAGGTGCTCGACAGCCAGGGCGTCGAGGTGCGCGTCGGTCACCACTGCGCGTGGCCGCTGCACCGGGCGTTCGGCGTGCCCGCGACGGTCCGCGCCAGCTTCTACCTGTACAACGATCTGGACGAGGTCCGGGCGCTCGGGGAAGCTGTGCGGGAGGCCCAGCGTTTCTTCGGTGTCGGGTGAACGGCTGAAGGACGTGTGATGCAGCTCGAACAGATGTACCAGGAGATCATCCTGGACCACTACCGCAACCCGCACGGGCACGGCCTGCGGGACCCGTTCGACGCGGAGTCCTCGCAGGTCAACCCGGTGTGCGGGGATGAGGTGACGTTGCGGGTCCGGCTGGCGGGCAACGGCCTCGACGCCACCGTCGAAGACGTCTCCTACGAGGGGCAGGGCTGTTCGATCAGCCAGGCCTCGATCTCCGTGCTCACCGACCTCGTCGTCGGCAAGTCGGTGAAGGAGGCGATGGGCAGGCAGGCCGCGTTCAGCGAACTCATGCAGGGTCGCGGCCAGGTCGAACCCGACGAGGACGTCCTGGAGGACGGCATCGCCTTCGCGGGGGTGGCGAAGTACCCGGCGCGCGTGAAGTGCGCGCTGCTGGGCTGGATGGCTTTCAAGGACGCCGTTTCGCGCGTCGTCGACGAAGTGGGAGCGTCATGACAGACCGAACCCAGGTGCAGGACGAGCAAGCAGCCGCGGGCGAGGCCACCGACGTGGCGCGCGGCGCCGAGAACCTCCCGGAGCCCCCGGCTCCGGCAGCGGAACTCGCCGCGCTCGAAGACGTCGAAGAGGCGCTGCGCGACGTCGTGGACCCCGAACTGGGGATCAACGTCGTCGACCTCGGCCTCGTCTACGACGTGCGCGTGGAGCAGGACAACAGCGCCACGGTGGACATGACGCTGACCTCGGCGGCCTGCCCGCTGACCGACGTGATCGAGGAGCAGGCCCGCTCCGCGCTCACCGGCGGTCCGGGCGGCGGCCTGGTCAGCGACTTCCGCATCAACTGGGTGTGGATGCCGCCGTGGGGCCCGGAGAAGATCACCGAGGAGGGGCGCGAGCAGCTGCGCGCGCTCGGCTTCACCGTCTGACCCGGACCGAACCGGTTCGCAGCGCGGCCCCCGGCGGGACTCCGGTCCCGAGCCGGGGGCCGCCGCGCGTTCCGGGGTCGGCAGCCCGGGGATCAGCCGCCGGGGTCGGCAGCCCGGGAATCAGCGCAGCCGGGACTGCGGCCGGCGCCGGTCCGGGTCGTGCGCCGGGAAGATGCCGCCCGCCGGGTCGTCCGGCACGGCGAACGGCTGCGGCGCCGGTTTCCCGCGCAGCACGTCCACGTGGTCCGAACCGGGGCGCGACATCACCCAGCTCGACCCGGTGAGGTCCTTCGCGCGGTGCTTCAGCGGCGCCAGCAGCCGGGACGCCTCGTCGTAGCCGGTCACGGTGCTCTGCGTGCACACCAGCGTCGCCAGCGACAGCGTCACCGGCACCCCGCCCGCCTCCCGCGGCGGGTCCAGCAGCAGCTCGGACAGCGGTACCAGGTCGTCCAGATCGGCGACCAGCAGGAAGTCGTCGCCGCCGACGTGCCCGACGCGCACCGACGGCAGCGAGGTCGCCGCATCCGTCAGCACCCGCCCGATCGACCGGATCAGGTCGTCCCCCGCGGAGAACCCGGCGCCGTCGTTGACCGACTTGAACTCGTCGATGTCCAGCCAGCTCACCGCGAACACGTCCCCGGCGGCGATCCGCCTGCCCACGTCCCTGGCGATGGAGTCGCTGCCGGGCAGTCTGGTCAGCGGGTTCAGCGCCGCCGCCTCCTCCACCTTCAGGTCCGCCATGCCGCGGATGAGGTGCCCGGCCCGCACCGCGCCCAGGCAGCGGCCGGACTCGTCGACGACGATCGCGTCATCGTACATCCGGTACTGGTCGGACCGGGTGACCAGGCTCAACGCCTCGATGGCGGTGGTCGCGGTGGTGACCACGCGGGGTTCGTCGGCCAGCCGCGAAGCCGGGCGCTTCGCGTGCAGCGCGTGCCCGTACGGACCGGTGACGGCGAGCAGGAACCGGTTGCGGTCGATGGTGTACTGCGGCGGGGGGGGGTCGGCGACGAGCACGACCGCGCTGATCTCGGGGTGGTCGGCGAGCACGCCGCGCACCTTGTCGGCGGTCGCGTCCACCGGCAGCAGCGTGGCTGGGGAGAGGAACTCGGTGACCCGCGGGCCGGCGGCGAGCGTGTTCACCGGCTGCCCGGCCGGGTCGGTGACCTCGGCGGCCACGCCCGGGACGGTGATCGTGGTCGGAGGCCGGCGCGCGGGCGGGGCCAGCAGGTTGCCCTGCACCAGCCGCACCCCGGTGCGCCGCAGCGCCGAGAGCTGCCGGTCGTTCTCCACGCCTTCGGCGACGAGGTCGGCGTCCGCGGCCTCGCACAGGTGCCGCACCGCCTCCAGCACCGCCCGGCGCGCCGCCGAATCCGGCAGGCCGCTCACCACGCCCCGGTCCAGCTTCACCATGCCCGGTTCCATGTCGGCGATGAGCGCCAGCGGCACGTCACCGTCGCCGACGCCGTCCACCGCGATCTGGAAGCCGTCGGCCTTGAGCGCCTGCACGCCCTCCACCAGCTGCGCCGGGTCGAGGCGGGCGAACGGCGGGCCGATCTCCAAGGTCACCTCGTGCTCGCGGCGGCCCACCTCGTGCAACCGTTCCCGCAGCCGTTCGATGCGGGGCAGGTCGTGGGTGACGGTGCCGCCGAAGAGGTTGAGGTGCAGCGGTAACAGCGTCTCGTGGTCGGCGGCCGCGGTCACGGCGCTGCGCGCCAGCTCGACGTCGAGCTCGGTGAGCCTGCGGTGCCGGGCCGCTTCCCGGAACAGGTCGTGCACGTCCCCACCGGTGGGCCGGGCGAGGGCCTCCACCGCCACGATGGCACCGGTCTTGACGTTGATCAGGGGCTGGAACGCGAAGCGCACTTCGTTGACCAGCGCGAGCACGGGGTCGATGCTGCCTGCACTCATGGCTCTCCATCGAGCGGGTTCACGACCTGTTCACCGACATCTCAGCTGCTCCTCGTCTGGGGACGGGGGGTTGCCGGACGCCAACCTAGCGCGACGAACCGTCCTCGGGCACCCAGCTCGCCCACCCGCTGTGGGAACCGACACAGCGTCCTGACGTGCGGGTCGTGGCGTGCGGTACCGCTCAGAGACCGCCGAAGCCGTGCTGCGCCTCGCCGCCTCCGGGGCCGAATCCGCCGGTCACGAGCCTACGCCGGACGGACCAGGGGGAGCGGCGGAACAGCGCCGTCATCACCGCCGCCGTCCGGGCGGGGTCGTGGTCCGCCGCGAGGAACACGGCCTGGTCGGCGTCGGGCAGCGAGAAGAACACGTCGAAGAACTCGGGCACCAGTTCCGGCGGGAACGCCAGCAGCGCGCGCAGCGCCCGCCTGCGCAGCCCGTGCACCGCGACCGCGCGCGGCGGCCAGGAGATCGCCCAGGCCGCCTTCGACGCCTTCGCCGGACCCGCGCTCAGGCCCGCGCTGAGCGCTCCCGCCAGCCACGGCGCCTGCCGCAGCGCGGCGGCCACGCTGAACCCGCTGGCCGGGTGCACCAGGCCACCGGAGGCGCCGAACGCCACGACCCGGCCCGGCATCGGCACCGGGTCGTCCACCGGGAACCGCACCCGCTCCTCGGCGGCCCCGTCGGGCACCTCGATGCCCGCCGCCGCGAGCCTGCCGTGCAGCCGGCGGCGCAGCAGCGCCAGCGGCAGCGACGGCCGCCGGGCCAGCGAGGTCTCCTCCAGCAGCACCGCGCCGCCGCCGAGCCGCACGCAGTACAGGAAGGTCGGCCAGCCGCCGCGGGTGTCGGGCGCGGATCGCCAGTCCATGAACACCCCGGACCCCGGCGGGCACAGCGGTTCGGCCGCGGCCGAGTCCAGCACCACGCCCACCGCGGACTGCTGGGCCGCGGTCCGCGCCGGGCGGCCGCCGGAGAGCACCCGCGCCGCGCCGGAGGCGTCGACGACGAGGGCCGCGGCGAGCCGCCTGCCGTCCTTGAGGTGCACCGTCGATCCGGTCGGGCCGTGCTCGGCGCCCACCACGCGGCCCGTTACGTCCTGCACGTCGGACCGCCACAGGTGCTTCCACAGCGCGGTGTTGTCCAGCACGGCGTAGGGCCGGTCCAGTTCGTGGCGCGCGGTGCCGTAGGCCAGCATCGAGCCGGTCACGGCGGCGAGCGCCTCGCGCGGGACCGACGCGGGCAGTTCGTCGACCCAGGAGCCGTAGGTGTGCCCCCAGCCGCGCCGCGGCGCCGGATCCACCACGGTCGTGTCCAGTCCGGTGTCGGCGCAGGCCGCGGCCACCGCCCGTCCGGCCGGCCCCGCCCCCACGATGAGCACGTCCACCACGATGGCATCAGATCACGACCGGTGCGGGTGCCGCCGCTCGGCCGGGGCGGCTTCGACCACGCGCCGCGGGTTCCGGTGGTTCCGCGGTGGCGCCGTCCGAACGCTTCCCCGGCAGCGGGGAGGCACGCAGTAACGTGCGGGCATGCGAACCGATCCTCCGGTCGAGCGAACCTCCCGCCGCAGCGACGCAGTCCGCGCCGGACGCCCGGCCTCCGACCTGGCGGCCAGCCCGTTCCGGGCCGACCGGGACCGGGTGTCGAGCTCCGCGTTCTTCGCCCGCCTCGGTGGTGTCACGCAGGTCGTGACGCCCAGCGGGTCGGGGATGCTGCTGCACAACCGGCTCACGCACAGCTTGAAGGTGGCCCAGGTGGCGCGAGCCATCGGCGAGCGGTTGTGCGCCGATCCGGACGCGGCGGCGGTGATGGACGAGCTCGGCGGCTGCGACCTGGACGTGGTGGAGGCCGCCGGGCTGGGGCACGACCTGGGGCACCCGCCGTTCGGACACCTCGGGGAGACGGTGCTGGACCGGATCGCGCGCCAGGAATTCGGGCTCGTGGACGGTTTCGAGGGCAACGCGCAGTCGTTCCGGATCGTGAGTTCGATCGACGTGCGCGGCGACCCGGGTGGTGCCGGGGACGGCCTGGACCTCACGGCCGCGGTGCGCGCCGCGCTGCTGAAGTACCCGTGGACCCGGCGGCACCGCCCGTCGCCGCACCCGCGCGACCTGCGGGTCCCGCCGCGGGGCGCGTCGGAGCCGGACGAGGCGCCGGGCACCGGCTCGGCGAAGTTCTCCTGCTACGTCACCGAGCTGGAGGACATGCGGGACTGCCGGTCGGTGTTCCGCGGCCGCATCGAGAGCTGGCAGCAGACCGTCGAGGCCTCGGTGATGGACACCGCCGACGACATCGCCTACGCGATCCACGACCTGGAGGACTTCCACCGGGTCGGCATCCTGCAGCACACCACCGTGTCCAACGAGCTCACCGAATGGCTGGCGCACCAGGTGGAGCTGGCGAAGCTGGGCGACGCGGACCTCGCGGGCACCGAGCACCTGCCGGGCCGGTCGCTGGAGCGGCTGCGGCGCAGGCTGCACGCGAAGGACTCCTGGATCGCCTCGGACGCGGCGTTCACGGACGCGGTGAAGCGGGTGCTGGACGAGCTGGTCGCGAAGCTGCTCCAGGTGCCGTTCGACCGCTCCAAGCAGGCCGAGCAGGCGGTCGCGGTGTTCTCCGGTGAGTGGACGCGGCGGCTGGTGGAGGGCGTGCGGGTGGAGCGGACGCCGACGGTGCGCTCCGGGCACGTGTCGCTGGCACCGGAGCAGTGGCACGAGGTGCAGGTGCTCAAGTTCGTGCACCGCCGCTTCGTGCTGCAACGCCCCGACCTGGCGCTGCACCAGCGCGGCCAGGACCGGTTGCTGACGAAGCTGGTGACCGCGCTCGACTCGTGGCTGATCGACCGCAGCGAGGCGGCGCGGCTGCCGCACCGGCTGCGGGACCTGTTCGAACGGGCCCGCGCGGAGTTCGCGGAGCTGCGCGGGAGCGATCCGATCGCGCTGTCGACCGGCGGCCACGAGCTCGGCGCGGCGGACCTGGAGCGGTGGGCCCGCGGCCGCGCGGTGATCGACTTCGTGGCCTCGCTGACCGACGACCAGGCCGCGTCCCTCCTCGAAGCGCTCTCCGGCAGGACCACCCGGCTGTTCTCGGAGATCTCCATCTGAGGGATCCCCGTTCCCGCCGCGCGGGGTCCCGGCGCGGGGGAGTGGAGCTACCGGTCCTCAGCCGGTCGGCGGTGCCTCGGTGAGGGTGCGCCGGTAGGTCTCGGTGAGCAGGTAGCCGGAACCCAGCGAGATCAGGCACACCGCGATCACGTACCCGGCGATCGCCATCGACGAGCCGGTCCACCCGTACAGCGCGGTGCAGATCATCGGCGCCAGCCCGCCGCCGAAGATCGCCGCCAGCTGGTAGGCCAGCGACGCGCCGCTGTAGCGGAACCGGGTGCTGAACAGCTCCGCGAAGTACGCCGACTGCGGCCCGTACACCGCGGTCCGGCACAGCTGCACCACCACGCCGCCCAGCAGGAACAGGCCGATCGAGCCGCTGTCGACGAGCAGGAAGTACGGCACCGCGAACACCGCCAGCCCCGCCATGCCCGCCATCGACATCCCGCGCCGCCCGATGCGGTCGGAGAGCAGCCCGAACGCCAGCATCAGCGGGATGTCGGCGAAGCTCAGCAACGCGTTGGCGCCGAGGACGGTGGTGCGCTCGTAGCCCAACGAACTCGTCGCGTACGCCACGATCCAGGTGGTGCCCACGTAGAAGGTGGCGTTGGCGGCGAGGAACGAGCCCGCGGCCAGCGCCACGGTCCGCGGGTGCTCGCGCAGCACGTCGAGCACCGGCGCCCGGGTCCGCGGCTGCTCGCGGGCGGCCTGCTGGAACACGGGGCTCTCGCTGATCCGCAGCCGGATGAGCAGGCCGACGCCGATCAGCACCCCGCTGCACAGGAACGGAACCCGCCAGCCCCAGGTCAGGAACGCGGCCTCGTCGAGCCCGGCGGACAGCGCGGCGAACACGAGGTTGCCCAGCAGCAGCCCGGCGGGCACCCCGATCTGCGGCCAGCTGCCGTAGAAGCCGCGCCGGTGCGGCGGCGCGTGCTCCACCGCCATCAGCGCGGCCCCGCCCCACTCGCCGCCGACGCCGATGCCCTGCGCGAACCGCAGCAGCGCCAGCACCAGCGGGGCGGCGACGCCGATGGTCCCGTAGGTCGGCAGCGCCCCGATCAGCACCGTCGCCACGCCCATCAGCAGCAGCGACGCGACCAGCACCGGTTTCCGCCCGTGCCGGTCCCCGTGGTGCGCGAACAGCACCCCGCCCAGCGGCCGCGCGACGAACCCGACGGCGAAGGTCGCGAACGAGGCGAGGGTGCCGAGCAGCGGTTCGAACTCGGGGAAGAACAACCGGTTGAACACCAGCGCGGCGGCGGTGCCGTAGATGAAGAAGTCGAACCATTCGATGGTGGTGCCGATCAGCCCGGCGAACGCGACCCGCCGCGCGCTGGAAGGGGGAGCGGTCATCCCGGCGCACCTCCCGATCGATGTGATCCAGATCATCCGCACTCGGGTCGGTGCACGTCAACGGGCTGCCGATCGACGCAGCGGTGGCTCGGGCGAGCGGAGCCCCCGGCTGCGCCGAACGTCCTCGCGCCGGGAAGCCCGCGCGTGCTGGGATGGGGGCATGCGCAGCAGGGAACTCGTCGGGGGCGGCCGGGCGGCGGCGGTGCCGCCGGAACGGCTGGCCGGCTGGTTCGAGCGCTTCGCCACCCGCCACGGCGGGGCGGAGCGCACCGAGCTCGCCCCGCGCGAGGTCGTGGTCACCGCCGCCGACGGCGCCACCGCGCGGGTCGCGATCGCGTTCGCGGACCTGCCGGGGCCGCACGGCGAACGCCCCGGCCTCGCGGTGCGACCGCTGGTGGAGCACGCGCGCACGCCGCGGCGGATCGGGTTGGTGCTGGTGCGCCTCGGCGCGCACAGCGTCGGCATCGCCCGCGACGGCACCGTCGAGGTCTCCCACACCGACCGGCACCTGGTGCACGGCCGGAACAAGGCGGGCGGCCAGTCCCAGCAGCGCTTCGCCCGCCGCCGCGAGGGCCAGGCCCGGCGCTCGCTGGAGTCGGCCGCGGCCGACGTCGCGCGGGTGCTGCTGCCGGAGCGCGACCGGCTGGACGCGCTGGTGCTCGGCGGTGACCGGCGGGCCCTGGAGGCGCTGCGCGCCGAACCGCGGCTGCGGGAGTTCCTGGCCACCGCGGAACCGCGAGTGCTCGACGTCCCGGAACCACGGCGTTCCATCCTCGACGACGCCGCCGAACGCGCCACCGCCGTCGAGGTCCACGTCCGCGAACCGTGACCGGCCGGTCGCGTCCCGTCGCCGGGGTGCGGAGTGCGCGCCGGAGCCGCGGGACCGGCCGCTACACTGGGCACGTGGTGAGCAAGCGCGCGACGAACAGGTGCGCGGCGGAGCTCCGCCTGCGGGGGCCGCGCACGACGGTCTCCGCCGATTAGCCGCGGTGCCCTCGGCCCGTCGAACCCGGTGACCGGACCGGCCTGCGGCGGGCGTCCCCGTGATCTCGCTCGACCACTACGTCTTCGGAGCCTTCCTTGATCTCTGCCTCGGGCCTAGAACTGCGCGCGGGTTCGCGCATCCTGCTCTCCGGCGCCACGTTGCGCGTCCAGCCGGGCGACCGGATCGGCCTGGTCGGCCGCAACGGCGCGGGCAAGACGACGACGCTGCGGGTGCTCGCCGGTGAGGGCGAGCCCTACGCCGGGGAGCTCGTCCGACGCGGCGAACTCGGCTACCTCCCGCAGGACCCCCGCGAGGGCGACCTGTCGGTGACCGCGAAGGACCGGGTGCTCTCCGCCCGCGGCCTCGACCAGCTGCTGCGCGACATGGAGAAGGCGCAGACCGAGATGGCCGAGTTCGCCGACGACCGGAAGCGGGACAAGGCGATCAACCGCTACGGCAAGCTGGAGGAGCGCTTCGGCGCCCGCGGGGGCTACGCGGCCGAGAGCGAGGCCGGGCGGATCTGCTCGAACCTCGGGCTGGCGGACCGCATCCTGTCCCAGCCGCTGCGCACCCTCTCCGGTGGTCAGCGCAGGCGCGTCGAGCTCGCCCGCATCCTGTTCGCCGCCTCCGAGGCGGGGCCCGGCGGCCGTTCGGCGACGACCCTGCTGCTGGACGAGCCGACGAACCACCTCGACGCGGACTCGATCAACTGGCTGCGCGAATTCCTCCGCTCGCACGACGGCGGGCTCGTGGTGATCAGCCACGACGTGGACCTGCTGGCCGACGTGGTGAACAAGGTGTGGTTCCTCGACGCGGTCCGCGGCGAGGCCGACGTCTACAACATGGACTGGAAGCGCTACCAGGAGGCGCGGGCCGCCGATGAGAAGCGCCGCCGCCGCGAACGCGCCAACGCCGAGAAGAAGGCCTCCACGCTGATGGCGCAGGCCGACAAGATGCGCGCCAAGGCGACCAAGGCCGTCGCCGCGCAGAACATGGCCCGCCGCGCGGAGAAGCTCGTCAACGACCTGGAAGAGGAGAAGGTCGACGACAAGGTCGCCAAGATCCGCTTCCCCGACCCGGCGCCCTGCGGGCGCGTCCCGCTCACCGCGAGCGGGTTGTCGAAGTCCTACGGCTCGCTGGAGATCTTCAGCGGCGTGGACCTGGCGGTGGACCGCGGGGCGAAGGTCGTGGTCCTCGGTCTCAACGGCGCGGGCAAGACCACGCTGCTGCGGCTGCTCGGCGGCATGGAGGAACCGGACGCGGGTGCCATGGAACCCGGGCACGGCCTGCGCGTCGGCTACTACGCGCAGGAGCACGAGACCCTCGACCACGACGCGAGCGTGTGGGCGAACATCCGCAGCGCCGCCCCGGACACCCCGGAACAGCAGCTGCGCACCCTGCTCGGCGCGTTCCTGTTCCGCGGCGAACAGCTGGAGCAGCCCGCGGGCACCCTCTCCGGTGGCGAGAAGACGCGGTTGGCGTTGGCGGGCCTCGTCTCCAGCGCCGCGAACGTGCTGCTGCTGGACGAGCCGACGAACAACCTGGACCCCGCGAGCCGCGAGCAGGTCCTCGACGCGCTGCGCAGTTTCACCGGAGCGGTGGTCCTGGTCACGCACGATCCAGGAGCCGTGGAAGCACTCGAGCCGGAACGGGTGATCCTGTTGCCCGACGGGACCGAGGACCACTGGTCGGCTGATTACTTGGAGCTAGTGCAACTCGCCTGACGAGTGGTTTTTCCCACCACGACCTTTCCGCAACGCGTCACGGTCCGCCGCGACGACCGGTGGCCCCCCCCCCCCCGGGGGGCCCCCCCCCCCCCCCCCCCAACCCCCGGGGGCCCCAAAAAAACGTGGGGGGGGGGGGGGGCCCCCCGGCGGGGGGGCGGGGGG
>NZ_JAIUKC010000091.1:0-24785 GCF_020177435.1 Saccharopolyspora sp. 7B
TCGCTCTACCCCCCCCCGCGGTGGGTTTTTTTGCCCCCCCCCCCCCCCCCCCCCCCCCGCGCGCGCCCCCCCCCCCCGGGCCGGGGGGGGGGCCCCCCCCCCCCCCCCCCCCCCACCCCGCACAGTCATCACGCTCTGACCAGCAAAAACGTCGTGGGATGGCGATCCTCACCGCCGGATGTCCCGAGTTGGCTAGACCGAACGGTCGAGCGCATTCCGGTGATCGCAGCCTATCGATCTCAACCGTTGGGCGATCTTTTTGCATGATCGCCTGGCGTTTACGGCCGTCCTGTTCGATCATTGCGACGACAGGGGTCGCGAGCGGCCCGACCTGTTCGGAGGGAAGGCGGGGACACTGTGGCTGACCTGAAGAAGGGTGCGCGAATTACAGGGAGCGCCCGGGACAAGCTTGCCAGTGACCTGAAGAAGAAATACGAGAAGGGTGCGAGCATTCGCGCTCTCGCCGAGGCGACCGGCCGTTCCTACGGGTTCGTGCACCGAGTCCTCAGCGAGTCCGGGGTGCAGCTGCGCGGACGTGGGGGTGCGACGCGGACCAAGAAGAAGTGACCCGGCGGGCATGATCGGTTCCATGCGGTCCGTTTTCGACCGGCGGGTAACGTCTTGCGCGGTTCCTGTCCGGTCAACGCAGAACTGATGGAGGCCCGCTTGGAGCAGTCGAGGATGGACGCCGACCTTCTGGACCGTGGCGGTGTGGGGCTCACGGTCCAGGGGCGGCGCGCCACCATCACACTTGATCGCCCGGACAAGTTGAACGCGCAGACGCCGGCCACCTGGGCGGCGCTGCGCGAAATCGGACAGTCCCTCGACCCGGAGGTCCGGGTCGTGGTGGTGCGCGGGCGGGGGCGCGCGTTCTCCGCGGGGCTGGACCGGCGGCTGTTCGGGGCCGACGAGGTGGACGGCGAACCCGGCCTGGTCTCGCTGGGGCAGCGCCCCACCGAAGAGGCCGACGCCGCGATCGCCACGTTCCAGCAGGGGTTCAGCTGGCTGCGGGAACCCGACCGGGTGACCATCGCGGCCGTGCACGGGCACGCCATCGGCGCGGGCTTCCAGCTCGCCCTGGCCTGCGACCTGCGAGTGCTGACCGAAGACGCTTCGCTGCGGATGGCCGAGACCGGGCTGGGGCTGGTCCCGGACCTCGGCGGCACCTTGCCGCTGGTGCGCGCGGTGGGTTACGCGCGTGCCGTGGAGATCTGCGTGAGCGGGCGGGACGTCCCGGCCGCGGAGGCGCTGCGGATCGGCCTGGCCAACTCGGTCGTCGTGGCCGACGAGCTCGACGCGGAGGTGGACCGGCTGGTGGAGGCGCTGAGCGCACCGCCGGAAGGGGCGGTCCGCGAAACGCTGGCGTTGCTGGCCCAGGCCGACGAGGCCGTGGACCCGGAGCAGCAGCTGGCGGCGGAGCGGGCGGCGCAGATCCGCCGGATCTCCGGCATGCTCGGCTCCGGCTGAGCGGTAGCGCGTTCTCGGCCCCGGGGCCTTCGGGCTCGGGGCGCGAGCGCCGAGATCCCCACATCGGGAGCTCTTCCGAACCGGGGCCGGTTCCGCATCGCGCGGGACCGGCCCCGGTTCGTTCCTGCGGGTCAGACGAGTCCGGGGACCCGGGCTCCGTAGTGCTGCAGGTTCGCCTTGTTCGCCTCGTCGCCGCCGACGGTGTTGGCGCTGCGCCACACCGGCAGCGGCACCTCCGCCCGCTGCGCGGCGTCGTGCAGCTCCACCAGCAGCATGTTCCACAGGTAGGCGTTGGACAGCGAGGACAGCGGCGCGGTCACCGGTTCCGCCACCGGGTAGCTGGCGTCACCGCCCGGCACCAGCGTGTCCAGCACGATCCCCGCTTGGGCGGCGAGCGTGGTGCCCGCGCGCAGCGGGGCGTCGGCGGAGGCCAGCGGCGAGGTGATCGCGACGACCACCGAGCCGGCTTCGGCCGCGGCGACCGCCAGCTCCACCGGGTACGGGTTCACCCCGGAGTTGGAGAACACGACCAACGCGTCCCGCCCGCCGCGGAACCCCGCTTCGGCGAGGACCTCGCGGGCGAGCCCGCTGGTGCGTTCGGTGTTCGTGGAGGCCACCGCGCCGTGCAGCGGAAGCAGATCGGGGTGGTACAGCGGACGCACCGCGGCCAGCCCGCCCGCGCGGTAGAACGACTCCATCACCCCGGCGAGGGAGTGGCCGGCGCCCGCGGTGAACACGAGGCCGTCCGCGCGCACGCAGTCGAGCAGCGCTTCGGCCGCCCCGCGCAGCGCCGCCGCGTTGTGCTCGCCGATGGCGCGCAGGTGCGCGAGGGTCGGTTCGGCGTGGTGCGGGCCGGTCACGGCTCGTGTCGGTTCCGGTGGGGGCGTGGCGGTCGAGGTGGCCTCGGGGCGGCCGGTGCCGGGATTGTCGGGCATGCGCGGACTCCTGGGTGCGAACTGCGGAACCCTGCCGGTCTATACCAATGGCGCGGGTGCTGGCAACCGAGGAGCGGCCCGCGGGCGGCGCCGTGTTGATCGCGGTGCGGTGATCACTCCCGCGCTACAATGATTACTCTGCGGTGTCGGTCGCGGGACGGGCGCCGCTGCACGCACGGGCCGACGCAAGATCAACAAGCGCAAGATCAACAGGGGATGCATGCCGCAGCGTAGGAATCGTCGGGTCCAGCTCGCCGACGCCGCGATCGAGGTGCTGGCGAGGGACGGGGGCCGCGGCCTGACCCATCGGGCCGTGGACCGCGAGGCGGGCTTCCCCGAAGGCACCACCAAGAACTACCACCCGAACCGGGATTCCCTGTACGTGGCGATCGCCCGGCGGATGGCCGATCAGCAGACCGCGGCGATGCGGCGGCTGCGGGAGAACATGCCGGAGGGCGTGTCCGCGGACGACGTGCGGGCGCTGTACCTGGCGATGCTGCGGCGGATGGCGGGCGCGGCGCGCTCGCAGTTCCTGGCGCTGTTCGAGCTCCAGCTGGAAGGCGTGCGGAACCCGCAGGTGCGCTCGGCGCTCGGTGAGATGACCCTGGCGGGGGTCGATTCGGCGGTCACCCTGCACGCCGCGGTCGGCGAACCGATCTCCGCGCGCGGCGGCGGGCTGCTGGAGGCCGGGATGATGGGCGTGGCGATGTCCATGCTGAGCCTGCCGGACGACGTGGTGGGGCGGATCGGGTTCGGCGATCCCGACGAGCTGGGGCGCTCGCTGCTGGGGATGGCGGTGGACGCGGAGCCGGCGGACGGCCTGCTGCGCGGGCAGGCGAGCTGACCGCTCCCGCCGCGAACCGGCCCCGCCGCGGAACCCGTCCCGCTCGCCGGGTGGCGAGTTCCGAGGTGCTGCGCGGGCCGTTCCTCCCCCTCGCGGGACGAGCGGTCCGCTTCGTCGTTCCGGTCCGGTGAGCTGGGGTTCCGCCCCAGGTGGCCGCGCTGCGCAGTGGCAAGATCACGACAGGTAGTCTTCGTTCTCCCGGTACCGCTGTCCGCGGGCGCCGAGCGGGTTGGCATCATTGCTCGCGGCGTGTCCATGCGAGACCAGCAGAATCGACTCCCGTGGGGTGCAACGAAGGCATGTCGAATCCGCCTCTGCAAGACGGCCCGGTCGAACCCTTGGCGGTCGTGTTCGCCCGCCTCTCCGACGTTCCGCTGGACCAGGTGGACAAGCTGATCGAGGCCACCGGCGCCGTCTACGGCGAGCTCAACAAGATCCACGGCCACCCGTACTGGGGCGAGCTGGTGCTGCACCAGGGCGCCGCGATCAAGGCCCTGCGGGAGGCGCGGGAGTGCCTGGACGCGCTGCGCTCGGAGGCGGTGGGCGCGCGCAACACCGAGCTGGGCGTCACCGTCGCCACCGCCGTCGTGGACGGCGAACGCCACTACGCCACGACCAGCGACGACAAGGCGTCCCTGGTGGAGAAGGTGCTGCGGCCGCCGACGGCGGGCCGGGCCGCGCACCTGTACGTGTGGGACCGGCCGTACGAGAGCGACGAGATCGCCGGGCCCTACCAGCAGCTGCGGATCGTGACCGACGCGGACGCCGAGGTCGGGGTGCTCAACTACACCGAGGAGTCCGAGGAAGGCGACCTCACCTCGTGGCACACCTGCAACCCGGCGCCGCTGGCGGACGCGCCGAAGCTCCGGTTCGACGCGGGCAGCGCGCTGCTGTTCCCGAAGGACTCGGTGCTGCCGTTCCGCGACCTGCGCGCGGGGCTGCTCGGCTACGTCGTCGACGGCTCCCGGCCGGACGCGGTGCAGTGGCAGCAGGCCCGCTGGGGCGACACCTGATCGTGCGGGTGGGCGCGGGCCGATCCGGTACCGCGTAACGGTTGGGTACACACTCCGTGACCTGGCCTGCGGCACGGCTCGTGGAGCATTGACTAACCGCACCCTGGGATGGTTCTTTCTCCTCACTTCTGGAGAAGGGTGGGGTGCATCGTGGGGCGGAGACTGCTCGTCGCGCTGCTCGTCCTGGGTGGCCTGCTCGTGCCGAACGCGGCCATCGCGGCGCCCGCCGAGCAGGGCGAGGCCCGGCTGCGGGTCGCGGTGCCGCAGCAGATCGACTCGCTCAACCCGTTCCTCGGGTACTCGCTGGCCGCCACCGACCTGTTCCGGCTGATCTACCCCACGCTGACGACCTACAGCCCCGAGGACTTCTCGGCCATCCCCGAGCTCGCGGAGAGCTGGGAGACCTCCCCGGACCGGCTGACCTGGACCTTCCGCATCCGGGACGGCGTGCGGTGGACCGACGGGCAGCCGGTCACCGCCCGCGACGCCGCCTACACCTACGACCGGATGATGCGGGATCCGGCGGCGGCCACCGCGAACGGCAACTTCGTGGAGAACTTCGCCTCGGTCGCCGCGCCCGACGAGCGGACCCTGGTGGTCCGCACCAAGACGCCGCAGGCCACGATGCTGGCGATCGACGTGCCGATCGTGCCCGAGCACGTGTGGTCCGGGATCCCCGACGTCGCCGGGTTCGCCAACGACCGGATGCCGGTGGTCGGGTCCGGCCCGTTCGTGCTCACCGAGTACGAACCGGAGCAGTACGCGACGCTGCGCGCCAACCGGGAGTTCTGGCGCGGGCCGCCGAAGGTCTCCGAGCTGCAGTTCGTGCAGTTCAAGAACACCGACGCCTCGGTGCAAGCGCTGCGCAAGGGCGACGTGGACGTCGCCCAGCGGCTCACCCCCGCCCAGTTCGACGCGCTCGCCGGGGAACGCGACATCGCGCAGGTGCGCGGTCAGGGCCGGCGGTTCTTCGAGATGCTGATCAACCCGGGTGCGGCCGACAGCGCGGGCGACCCCATCGGCAGCGGGCACCCGGCGCTGCGCGACGTCCGGGTGCGCCGGGCCATCGACCACGCCGTGGACAAGGAAGCACTGGTCGAGCGGGTGCTCAACGGCTACGGGCAGGTCGGCGGCGGCTACCTCCCGCCGATCTTCGACGACTACCACTGGAACCCGCCGCGGCCCCGCGAGTTCGACCTGGCCGAGGCGAACCGGCAGCTCGACGCGGCCGGCTACCGGCGCGGCCCCGACGGCGTCCGCCGCACCCCGCAGGGGCAGCCGCTGGAGCTGCGGTTCATGCTGCACGCCAGCGCCTCCGCCGACGCGCAGGTCGGGGAGTTCGTGAAGCGCTGGCTCGCCGACGTCGGCATCCGCGTGCGGCTCGAACCCGTCTCGGACAACCAGGTCAACGACCGCACCACCGCCGGGGACTTCGACCTGGCCATCTCCGGCTGGTCGGCGAACCCGGACCCGGACTACGTGCTGCGGCTGCAGACCTGCGCCTCCCGGCCCACCCCGGAAGGCGGCGGCACGCCCGACTCGTTCCTGTGCGACCCGGCCTACGACGACAGCTACGCGAAGCAGCTCGGGGAGTTCGACCCGGCGAAGCGGATCGAGCTGGTGCAGCAGGCCCAGGCGCGGTTCTACGAGCAGGCGTCCGCATCGGTGCTGTACTACCAGAACTCGCTGGAGGCCTACCGCTCCGACCGGTTCAGCGGGTTCACCGCGCAACCCGCCGACGGCGGCGTGATCACCGGGCAGCAGGGCTACTGGGGCTACTACGGGGCGCGGCCCACCGCGGCCGCTACGACCTCGCGGGCCGCCGACGACCGCACCACCCTGCTGGTGCTGGCCGGCGTGGTGCTCGTCGCGGGCGCGGTGGGCCTGCTGGTGGCGCGGCACCGGCGGGCCACCGTCGACGAACGGGAGTGAGGCATGGCCGACTTGACGGTCGAAGCCGGGGACCAGGCGGCCCGGGGCCGCGCCGGCGGGGGCTGGCCCGGGTACCTGGCGCGCAAGCTCGGCGGCGGGCTGGTGAGCGTGTTCCTGGTGGCGGTGCTCGGGTTCTTCCTGTTCCGGGTGCTGCCCGGCGACCCGGTGCGCACCATGACGCGCGGTGCGCCCGTGTCCGCCGAACAGCTGGAGCAGCTGCGGCAGCGGCTCGGGCTCGACCAGCCGCTGTGGAAGCAGTTCGTCGACTACCTCGGCGCGCTGGTGCGCGGTGACCTCGGCACCTCCTACACCTACAGCAGGCCGGTGGCGGAGCTGATCGGCGAGCGGTTCGGCCCGACGGTGCTGCTGGTGGGCACCGCGACCGTGCTGGCCGTCGCGCTCGGGTTGTGGATGGGCACCCGGGCGGCGTGGCGGCACGGCAGCGCGTTCGACAAGGCCTCCACCTCCGTCGCGCTGACCTTGTGGTCGGTGCCGACGTTCTGGCTCGGGCTGATCGTGCTCATGGTGTTCGGCGTCGGGGTGGGGCCGCTCCCGGGGCTGTTCCCCGTCGGCGGGATGGTCTCGCCGGACACGCCGCCGGTGCTGATCTCGCAGGTGCTGGACGTGGCGCGGCACCTGGTGCTGCCCGCGCTGACCATGGTCGCGGTGATCTACGCGCAGTACCTGATGGTGATGCGCTCCTCGCTGCTGGAGGAGATGGGCGCCGACTACCTCACCACCGCGCGCGCGAAGGGCCTGCGCGAAGACCTGGTGCGGCGCAGGCACGCGGTGCCGAACGCGCTGCTGCCCACCGTGACGTTGATCTTCCTGCACCTCGGGCTGGTCGTCGGCGGCGCGATCACGGTGGAGACGGTGTACTCGTGGCCCGGCTTGGGCCTGCTGACCTTCGAAGCGCTGCGCGTGCCCGACCTGCCGCTGCTGCAGGGCACGTTCATCGTGCTGGCCGGGAGCGTGATCGTGATGAACGTGGTGGCGGACCTGCTCTACCGGGTCTTGGACCCGCGGGTGCGTGCGGCATGACGGCCACCGAACCGGTGACCCCGCCGGAACGGGACGCGGCCCGGCTGGTGCGAGCGCGGCGGCGGGCGGCGGCGGGCGAGTCGTGGCGGGTGTTCCGCGCCGACCGCGGCGGGCTCGTCGGGCTGGTGCTGCTGGTGCTCATCGCGGCGCTGGCGCTGCTGGCACCGCTGCTCACCGACCAGACCGGGCTCGACGTCACCAAGGTGACCGGGGAGGCGCTGCAGCCGCCGAGCGGTTCGGCCTGGCTCGGCACCGACGAGTCCGGGCGTTCGGTGCTGCTGCTGACCTGGTGGGGCGCTCGGGTCTCGCTGCTGGTGGGGCTCGCCGCGGCGGTGCTGTCGGTGGTGATCGGCACCGTGGTGGGCGTGCTCGCCGCGCACTTCGGCGGCTGGACCGACGCGCTGCTGATGCGGTTCACCGACTTCTTCCTGGTGCTGCCCGCGCTGGTGCTGGCGATCGCGCTGTCCACCGTGCTGTCCCGGGGGCTCGGCACGATCGTGCTGGCCATCGGCGTGACCTCGTGGCCCACCACCGCGCGCCTGGTGCGGGCGCAGACCCTCACCGTGGAGGCCCGGCCCTACATCGAGCGCGCCCAGGTGCTCGGCGGCGGGAACCGGCACGTCATCGGCAGGCACGTGCTGCCCGCGGTGCTGCCGCTGGTGTTCGCGAACACCACGCTGTCGGTGGCCAGCGCGATCATCATGGAGTCCACCCTGTCGTTCCTCGGCCTCGGCGACCCGAGCCGGGTGTCCTGGGGCTCGATGCTCAAGTCCGCGATGGACACCGGGGCCGTCACGGGTGGCGCCTGGTGGTACCTGCTGCCGCCCGGCGTGGGAATCGTGCTGGTGGTGCTGAGCTTCACGTTGTGCGGCCGGGCGATGGAAGCGGTGTTCAACCCGAGGTTGCGGGGGAATCGATGAGCCCGATCCTGACGCTGCGCGGCACGTCCATCTCCTACCGGGGCACCGACGGCCTGGTGCCCGCGGTGCACGACGTGGACCTGAGCCTGGAACCCGGCGACACCCTCGGACTGGCCGGGGAATCCGGGTGCGGCAAGACGACGCTGGCGATGTCGGTGCTGCGGCTGCTGCCGCGCTCGGCGGTGCTCGACGGGGAGGTGCTGCTGGACGGGGAGGACGTGCGCGGCCTGTCCTTCGGCCGGATGCGCGCCGCCCGCTGGTCCACCGCCTCCGTCGTGTTCCAGGGCGCGATGCACGCGCTGAACCCGGTCCGCACCGTCGGCGCGCAGATCGCCGAACCGATGCGGCTGCACGGCACCGCCACCGGTGACCTGCGCGGGCGGGTGGCGGAGCTGCTGGAATCGGTGGAACTGCCCGCCGACCGCGCCGACGCCTACCCGCACGAGCTCTCCGGCGGGCAGAAGCAGCGCGTGATGGTCGCGATGGCGCTCGCCTGCGACCCCCGCCTGATCATCGCCGACGAGCCGACGACCGCGCTGGACGTGGTGGTGCAGGCGCAGGTGCTGGCGCTGCTGGGCAGGCTGGTCGCCGAACGCGGCATCGCGCTGCTCATGATCAGCCACGACCTGTCGGTGCTGGCGGCGAGCTGCGCGCGGATCGCGGTCATGCACGACGGCCGCATCGTCGAGCACGGGCCGTCGAAGCAGGTGATGGGCGCGCCGCGGCACGAGCACAGCCGGGCGCTGGCCGACGCGTTCCCCACCGTCGGCGACCCGAAGTTCCGGCTCGTCGAAGCGGCCCGCCCCGCCGGCCCGGCGCTGCTGGCCGCCGAAGGCGTGGCGGTGGAGTTCCCGGCGCGCTCCGGGGCGGCGGTGCGGGCGGTGCGCGGCGTCGACCTGGAGGTCGGCGCGGACGAGATCATCGCGCTCGTCGGGCAGTCCGGATCGGGGAAGACGACGCTGGCCCGCACCCTGCTCGGCCTCCAGCAGCCCACCACCGGGCGAGTGCTGTTCGACGGGGAACCGCTGCCCACCGGCAGCGCCGGGCTCCGCGCGTACCGGCGCCGCGTGCAGCTGGTCCTGCAGGACCCGACGGGGGCGTTGAACCCGCGCCACACCGTCTACGAAGCGGTCGCCGAAGGCCTGCGCATCCACGGCGACGTCGCCGACGAGGCCGCGAAGGTCGCCGAAGCGCTGGAGGCCGCCGAACTGCGGCCCGCGTCGAAGTTCCTGTCCCGCTTCCCGCACGAGCTCTCCGGCGGGCAGCGGCAGCGGGTGGTGATCGCCGGGGCGCTGGTGCTGGCACCGCAGGTGCTGGTCGCGGACGAGCCGGTCGCCTCGCTGGACGCGACGGTCCGCGGGGAGATCTTGGCGCTGCTGCTGCGGTTGCGCGTCGAACGTGGACTGTCCACTTTGGTCATCACGCACGATCTGGGGCTGGCGTGGAACATCGCCGACCGGGTCGCGGTGATGTACCGGGGCGAGATCGTGGAGCTCGGCACCGTCGAGCAGGTGCTGCTCGACCCGCGGCACGACTACACCAAGACCCTCCTGGCAGCAGTCCCCACCCTGGACCGCCGTCCTGCTTGATCTTCCCGTTCCCGACTCCCGTGAACGGTCGGGTGGCGGAACCTCAGCGCTTTCCTCGCTGCGGGATCGCTTTCACCGGTGGCTCCGCCACAGGAGAAAACGCTGTCCTCGCGAGGAAAGCGCTGAGAACCCGCGGGTGGTTCTGCTGCGTGCTGGGTTGCTGCTCACAGCGGCATCGCCGCTGACAGGAAAGGGAAGGACTGGGTGGGTTCGGTCCGCTCGGTCGGTCAGGTCCAGGCATCGACGACGGCGGGGTGGCCGGGGCGGTCGACGCGGATCACGTGGTCGGCGAGGCGTTCCGGGGCCACCTCGGCGTGGTAGCGGTCGAAGGCGGGCAGCGTCCAGCGCTCGGGCTCGGACGTGTGGCGCGCCAGCGAGGCGCCCGGCAGCCACAGGTGCACCGTGCGGTCGAACGGCAGCCCGGCGCCCAGCAGCAGCGGACCGTCCACCAGCACCACCCCGCGCTCCGGCAGCCGTACCCGGTCGAGCCGGGGGGAGCGGTCGGTCGCGGCGTCCCACAGCGCGGGCAGCACCTGCCCGGTGCCGTCGTCGGCGAGCGGATCGAGGACTTCGCGGCGCAATCCGGCGAGGTCGAACCAGCTCTCGTAGAACGAATCCGGATCGTCGCGGCCGTGCTCGAACCGCAGCGAAGCGGGCCGCACGTACCCGTCCATCCGCACCCGCACCACCTCGCGCCCGCGCACCCGCAGCGGTTCCACCAGCCCGTCGGCGAAGCCCGCCGTACCCGCCGCGGCGGCCCCGTCGACCGCGACCCGCAGCCACCGGCGGCGCATGCCGTCCACGGCGTCGGCGAGCTCGCCCGCCAGCTTCTCCGGAGTGATCGCCCGAACCCGCATGCCGCCGTTCTACCCGACGTCCGGTGCGGGCCGTCGCTCAGCGCAGCGCGGGTTGCAGCACGCTCAGCCGCTGCGCCGCGGTGTCGAGTTCGGCGGCCACGCCCAGCGGAACGGTGCGCTGCGCCGCGCAGTGACCGAAGCCCAGTTCCCACAGCACCGGGATCCCGAGGTCCCCGAGCAGGTCCCGCAGCACCGCCCGCACCTCGTCCACCGGCCCGCACCCGCTCCACGAACCGAGCGCGATCCCGCTGGCCCGGTCGAACCACCCGGCGCGCAGCAGCTGCGTCAGCGCCCGGTCCAGCCGGTACGGGTCCTCGTCGACGTCTTCGAGCAGTGCGATGCCGCGCACCGGCGGCGGGGCCGCGTCCGGAGCGCCGAGCCCGGCCGCCAGCAGCGACAGGTTGCCGCCGTAGGTGATGCCGCGCGCCCGGCCCGGCACCAGCGCCTCCGCGCCGCCGCGGGTCAGGATCGTCACCGACTCCGGGGTGAACAGGGTGCGGCGCAGGTGCTCGCGGGCGGGCGCGTCGTCGATGAAGGCGCCGGTGCCGATCATCGGCCCGAACACGGTGGCGACGCCGAGCCGCACGCCGAACGCGTCGTGCAGGGCGGTCACGTCGCTGGACCCGGCGAACACCTTGTGCTCGGCGGCGGCCATCGCCGTCCAGTCGAGGTGGTCGAGGACCCGCATGCAGCCGTAGCCGCCGCGGGCGCACAGCACGCCGTCGATCTCCGGATCGCACCAGGCCCGCTGCAGGTCCGCGGCGCGGTCCGCGTCGGCGCCCGCGAGGTAGCGCAGCCGGGGGTGGCGTTCGCGCACGTGCTTGCCGGGCACGACCCGCAGGTCCCAGTCGCGCAGCAGCTGCAACCCGGCGTCGAGCTGGTCGGCGGGCACCGGGCCCGCGGGGGCGACCACGGCGACCGAGTCGCCCGCTCGCAGCCGTCGCGGCCGGTGTCGTTCACGGGTGCTCATGGCATGACTCCGTCCGGAGGTCCGGATCGTGGGGTGGCCAGAGCCTAGCGGGCCGCGAGTGATCGGGACCGCAGCCCGCGGCGGTGTGTTCGCGTTCGGCGAACAGCCCGGCCGGGTGGCGGGAAGCCCGGCGCACGTGGGTCGCAGGTGAACGCGCGGTGCCGACGGTGCTGCTGAGGGGCCGTGTCCGGCCGAACAGGGGACGGCTTCGCGAGCCGCGGGCCGGGTGGCTTACTGTCGAAGGTGCCATGGCTCGTGTCATCCACGTCTTCCGCCAGCCCGACCGGTTCGTCGCAGGGACCGTCGGGGAACCCGGCGAGCGCACCTTCTACCTCCAGGCGTCCGAGGACGTCCGGACGGTCAGCGTGCAGCTCGAGAAGCAGCAGGTCTCCGTGCTGGCCGAACGGATCGGCGCGCTGCTGGAGGAGGTGCAGCGCCGCTTCGACGCGGAACTGCCCGCCGCGCCGCCGGACGACTCGCTCGACACCGACCCGCTCGCGGTGCCGGTGGAGGAGGAGTTCCGCGTCGGCACCATGGGGCTCGGCTGGGACGCCGAGACCGAGGCCGTCGTCGTCGAGCTGCTCGCGGTCACCGAGGAGGAGATCGACGAGTCGGTGGTGCTCGACGACACCGAGGAGGGCCCGGACGCGGTCCGCGTGTTCCTCAGCCCCGCGGACGCCCGCGCGTTCGCCGAGCGCGCCGAGCGGGTCCTCAACGCGGGCCGCAAGCCGTGCCCGCTGTGCGGGGAGCCGCTGGACCCGGACGGGCACATCTGCCCGCGGCAGAACGGTTACCGCCGCTCCGAGGAGGACTAGCCGACCGTGCACCCCGATGATCCGGCCGTTCGCGAGGTCCTGGCACACGGCCGCATCGAGGTCGAGGGCCGGCTCGTGGAAGCCTCGAACGCCACGCTGTTCTGCTCCGTCGAGCACGAGGGCGTGACCGCCGAGTGCGTGTACAAGCCGGTGCGCGGGGAACGGCCGCTGTGGGACTTCCCGGACGGCACGCTCGCCGGGCGCGAGGTCGGATCGTTCCTGGTGGCGGAGGCGCTGGGCTGGAACCTGATTCCGCCGACGCTGCTGCGGGAGGGGCCGTTCGGCCCGGGCATGGTGCAGCTGTGGGTGGACACCGAGGAGGGTTCCGACCTGGTGGACCTGGTGCCACCGTCGGAGGTGCCGGAGGGCTGGCGCGCCGTGCTGCGCGCCCAGGACCACCGCGGTGACCCGGTGCTGCTGGCGCACTCGCCGCACGAGGAGCTGCGCAGGCTCGCGGTGCTCGACATCGTGATCAACAACGCCGACCGCAAGGGCGGGCACGTGCTGCACTCGCCGCGCGGCGAGGTGTTCGGCGTGGACCACGGGGTGAGCCTGAACGCGGAGAACAAGCTGCGCACGGTGTTGTGGGGCTGGATCGGGGAGCGCTTGCCCGCGGACGCGGTGGAGGCGCTGAGCCGGTTCCGCGCGCTGCTGGAGGGCGATCTCGCGTCCCGGCTGGCCGAGCACGTCACCCCGAAGGAGGTGCAGGCGCTCGTCGACCGCGTCGACGCCCTGCTCACCGCCGGCGAGTTCCCGGCCCCGTCCGGTGACTGGCCCGCCATCCCCTGGCCCGCGTTCTGACCGGGATATCGGCTCGTTCTGCGCTGGGGTGAGGTGGCGGAACCTCAGCCGCTTCCTCGCTGCGGGATCGTTCTCACCGGTGGCTCCGCCACAGGAGAAAACGCTGTCCTCGCGAGGAAGCGGCTGAGAACCCGCGGGTGGTCCTGCTGCCTGCGTGGTCGCCGCTCATCGGCTTCGCCGCTGACAGGAGAACCGCGAAGAAGCTCTGGAACGAGCCGAACCTCTACTCAGTCCACCAGTGCCTGGTAGACGAGCTGGTGGAGCTGGGAGCGGATCGGGTGGGTGCCGGACGGGATGAGCTGGGTGAAGAACTGCACCGTGAGCTCCTCCGCCGGGTCCACCCAGAACGCGGTGCTCGCCATCCCGCCCCAGGACAGCTCGCCCGGCGTGGAGATGACGTGCGAGGCGACCGGGTCCTCGACGACGGCGAAGCCGAGCCCGAAGCCCTTGCCCGCGTTGGCGACCTCGGAGAACGACCCGTTCGCGATCTGGTCCAGGTGCGCGCCGCCGGGCAGGTGGTTGCGGCCCATGTAGCGCACCGTCCGGTCGCTGAGCAGCCGCACCCCGTCCAGCGCCCCGCCGCCGAGCAGCATGCCGGTGAACCGGTGGTAGTCGTGGGCGGTGGACACCAGCCCGCCACCGCCGGACAGCGCGCGCGGCGCGGCGGTCGGCGGCGAGTTCTTCGGCACGGTGGCCTTGCCCGCGGAGTCGGCGAGGTACAGCGCGGCGAGCCGGTCCTTGTCCTCCGGCGGCACCTCGAACCCGGTGTCGGTCATGCCGAGCGGTTCGAAGATGCGGGTGCGGAAGAACTCGTCGAGCCCCATGCCGGAGGCCACTTCGACGACGCGGCCGAGCACGTCGGTGGACACCCCGTAGTTCCAGGAGCTGCCTGGTTCGAACAGCAGCGGCATCGCCGCGTAGTCGTCGCACACGCCCGCCAGGTCCTGGTCGGGGGTGCCGAACTCGTAGCCGGTGCGCCGGTAGATCTCGTCGACCGGGTTGAGCCGGTTGAAGCCGTAGGTGAGCCCCGAGGTGTGGGTGAGCAGGTGCCAGATCCGCACCGGTTCGGTCGCGGGCCGGGTCTGCGGGGCGCGGGCGGGGCCGCCGGTGTAGACGCGCTGCTCGGCGAAGGAGGGGATGAGGCTGCTGACCGGGTCGGTGAGCTCGAAGGCGCCCTCTTCGTGGAGCATCATGGCCGCGACCGAGGTGATCGGCTTCGTCATCGAGTAGATCCGGAAGATCGTGTCGTCCTCGATGGGGGCGCCCGTGGTGATGTCCCGCTTCCCGTGCGAGCTGAAGTGCGCGACGACGCCGCGCCGGGCGATGAGCAGCTGCCAGCCGGGGAGCCTGCCGTCGTCGACGTACGCCGCGAAGTGGCGGTCGATGCGCTGGAGGCGTTCGGGGTCGAAGCCCGCCTGGACGGGGTCGGTCTGCAGCTGCACGTGATCATTCTCCTCTGCTGGGGCCGTCACCTTTCTACTCGCCGGTACCGCAGCGGTGCCAGCGTGTTCCCCCGCACGTCGTCGCGCTGCGCGACCGCGGCGTCACCGCCGGCGAGCGGCGCGGGCGCGCCACGCGCGGGGTGCCGGGCGGTTTCCGCGCGGCTTCCCGGCGGACGGCGGGCCGCTGATCACCGGAATCGTCCGCACCGGCGGGAAACCCGTTGGCACGACGGTGTTTCCCGTGCTGAGACGTGTTCGCGGCGACCGGGCGGAGCGAGTAGCGTCGAACGGGTGACGAACTCTCGGACCCCACCTCCTGGGCTGCCCGGCACGGCGGGGGAGCTGCGTGCCAGCGGACACCTGCCGTACAGCGTGAAGGTCGAGGTGCGCCGCAACCTGCTGACCGCGCTGCGCTCGGGGAATCCGCTGTGGCGGGGCATCGTCGGCTTCGAGCGCACCGTGCTGCCGCAGCTGGAGCGCGCGCTGATCGCGGGCCACGACGTGGTGCTGCTCGGCGAGCGCGGGCAGGGCAAGACGCGGCTGCTGCGCGGGCTGACGGCGCTGCTGGACGAGTGGACGCCGGTGATCCCCGGCTCCGAACTGGACGAGCACCCGCTGGAGCCGATCACCCCGACCTCGATCCGCCGCGCCGCCGAGGAGGGCGACGCGCTGCCCGTCGCGTGGCGGCACCGCGAGGACCGCTACGTCGAGAAGCTGGCCACCCCGGACACGGCGGTCGGTGACCTCATCGGCGACGTGGACCCGGTGAAGGTCGCGGAAGGACGGTCCCTGGGGGACCCGGAGACCATCCACTTCGGACTGGTGCCGCGGGCGCACCGCGGCATCGTGACCATCAACGAGCTGCCCGACCTGGCCGAGCGGATCCAGGTGGCGCTGCTGAACGTGATGGAGGAGCGGGACGTGCAGGTCCGCGGCTACAGCCTGCGGCTGCCGCTGGACGTGCTGCTGGTGGCCACGGCGAACCCGGAGGACTACACCAACCGCGGCCGGATCATCACCCCGCTCAAGGACCGCTTCGGCGCGGAGATCCGCACCCACTACCCGGCGGAGCTGGACGACGAGATCTCGCTGATCCGGCAGGAGGCGCTGCTGGAGGCGGAGGTCGGCGACCACCTGCTGGAGGTGCTGGCCCGCTTCGTGGGGCACCTGCGGGAGTCCTCGGCGGTCGACCAGCGCTCCGGGGTGTCGGCGCGGTTCGCGATCGCGGCGGCCGAGACGGTGTCCGCGGCGGCGCTGCACCGGGCGGCGCTGACCGGGGAGGAACCCGCGGTGGCGCGGCCGGTGGACCTGGACGCGGTGCCGGGCGTGCTGCGCGGCAAGCTGGAGTTCGAAGCGGGCGAGGAGGGGCGCGAGGACGAGGTCCTCGGCTACCTGCTGCGCCGTTCGGTCGCCGACACGGCCCGCGGCCTGTTCGCCGGGCTGGACCTGAGTTCGCTGATCTCGGCCGTCACCGGCGGGCACCAGGTCGCCACCGGTGAACGGGTGGCGGGCGCCGACGTGCTGCGGGCGCTGCCGGAACTGCCGGTGCTGCACCAGGTCGCCGAACGGCTGGACGTGCGCGCCGGGGATCCGGTCGGGCGCATCGCGAGCGCGGTGGAGCTGGCGCTGGAAGCGCTGTACCTGGCGAAGAAGCTGGCCAAGGACACCGACGAGCAGCGGTCGGTGTACGGCTGATGCCGCGGTTCCGGTACGGCGCCTGGCACGGCGGTTCCGATCCGCTGGAGCCGCCGGTGGACCTGCGTTCCGCGCTGGACCAGATCGGCCGGGACGTGATGGAGGGCGCGTCACCCCGCTCGGCGCTGGAGGAACTGCTGCGCACCGGGACCCGCGGCACCGCGGGCCTCGACGAGCTGACCCGCCGGCTGTGGCAGCGCCGCAGCGAGTTGCAGCGCAGGCACAACCTGGACGGCACGGTGCAGGAGGTGCGCAGGCTGCTGGACCGCGCCCTGGAGCAGGAGCGCACCGCGCTGGCCGCCGAGGACGGCGAGGACGCGCGGTTCCGGGAGATGCAGCTGGGTGCGCTGCCGCCGGACGCGGGCGGTTCGGTGCGCGAGCTCGCCGAGTACGACTGGCGCTCGTCCGACGCGCGCGAGACGTTCCAGGAGATCCAGCGGATGCTGGGCGGCGAACTCCTCGAACAGCGCTTCCAAGGCATGAAGGAGGCGTTGCAGGGGACCTCGCCGGAGGACGTGGAGCGGGTCCGGGCGATGCTCGACGACCTCTCCGAGCTGCTGGCCGCGCACGCCCGCGGCGACGCCGACGTGCCGGAGCGGTTCGAGCGCTTCATGGCCGAGCACGGCGAGTTCTTCCCGGAGAACCCGCGCGACGTGGACGAACTGGTCGACGCGCTGGCGGCGCGGTCCGCGGCGGCGCAGCGGATGCTGAACTCGATGAGCGAGCAGCAGCGCGCCGAACTGGCCGAGCTGTCCCGGCAGGCGTTCGGCGACCCGCGCATCGGCGAGGCGCTGAACCGGATGGACCGGCAGCTGCGCTCGCTGCGCCCCGGCGAGGACTGGTCCGGTCGTGGCCGGTTCCGCGGCGACCAGCCGATGGGGCTGGCGGAGGCCACCGAGGCGATGGCCGAACTCGGTGAGCTGGAGCAGCTGGCCGAGCAGCTCGGCCAGTCCTACCCGGGCGCGAGCCTGCAGGACATCGACCTGGAGGCGCTGGAACGGCAGCTCGGCGAACGGGCCGTGGTGGACGCGCGGCGGCTCGCCGACATCGAGAAGCAGCTGCGCGGGCAGGGCCTGCTGCAGCGCGGCCCGGACGGGAACCTGCGGCTGAGCCCGCGCGCGATGCGCAGGCTCGGCGAAACGGCCCTGCAGTCGGTGGTCTCGCAGCTGCGCTCCCGCAAGGGCGACCGCGACACCGACCGGGCCGGCGCGGCGGGGGAGCTCACCGGGACCACCCGGCCGTGGGCGTACGGCGACACCGAGCCGTGGGACGCGGTCCGCACCGTGCGCAACTCGGTGCTGCGGCGCGCGGCGGCGGGCCCGGCGGCACCGCGGCTGCACTTGGACGACCTGGAGGTCGCCGAGACCGAGCAGCGGTCCCGGGCGGCGGTGGCGCTGTGCGTGGACACCTCGTGGTCGATGGTGCAGGACGGCCGCTGGGTGCCGATGAAGCGCACCGCGCTGGCGTTGAACCACCTGGTCGCCACCCGGTTCCGCTCGGACGCGCTGCAGCTGGTCACCTTCGGCCGCTACGCGTCCACTGTGGACGTGGGGGAGCTGGCGGCGCTGGAGGGCTCCTGGGAGCAGGGCACCAACCTGCACCACGCGCTGCTGCTGGCGGGCAGGCACGTGCGGCGGCATCCGGACGCGCAGCCGGTGGTGCTGGTCGTGACCGACGGCGAACCGACCGCGCACCTGGAACCCGACGGCGAAGCCGTGTTCCAGTACCCGCCGACCCCGCGCACCCTCGGCGTCACGCTGTCCGAAGTGGACTCGTTGCACCGGTTGGGCGCGACGCTCAGCGTGTTCATGCTCGGCGACGACCCCCGCCTGGAGGCGTTCGTCGACGTCGTCGCCCGCCGCGGCGGTGGCCGGGTCGTCGCCCCCACCGCGGACGGGCTCGGCGCGGCGGTCGTCGGCGACTACCTCCGCACCAAGCGGCGGCGCTGACGGGGCCTCAGAGGTACGGGCTGGTGAGCAGTTCCACGAAGTGGCCCGACGGGTCCAGCAGGTAGACGCCGCGGCCGCCGTGGCCGGTGTTGATCTCACCGGGACGGGTGCGCTGCGGATCGGCCCAGTGGTCCCGGTCGGCGATCCGCGCGTGGGCGCGGTCGAAGTGCGCGTCGTCCAGCAGGAAGGCGTAGTGCTGCGGCGGGAAGTCCACCGGCGGGGCGGCGAACTGGAGCAGGACGCCGTCGGTGAGCCGGACGTTGACGAACGGGCCCCACGACGGGGCTTCGTCGGCTTCGAGCAGGTCCCGGTAGAACGCGGCCATCTCGGCCGGGTCCGTCGAAGCGATGATCGTGTGGTCGAAGCGGGCTGCCACGGTCCTCCTCGGTCGGTGCGGGTGACGTCGAGTGCACTCGCCGACGAGGGGGCGCGCGGATCAGCCGCCGACCAGGTGGCCGTCCCGGGAGCGGCCGGTTCCGGCCTGACTGGTCATCACGCGGTGATCGTACCGCTCGGCCACCGCGCCCGTCCGCGTTCTGGACCGGCCACCGGGGGCCGTGCGGTCAGGCCGCGAGCAGCTCGTGGGCGGTGGTGACCGCCTCGGTCAGGCTCCCGACGAGCGGATCGCCGGACCCGGCGAAGTGGTCGCGGGCGTGCAGCGCGCTGCGGCCCGAGTGGTAGACCACGCAGCGGGCACCGACCGAGGCGGCCGCCGCCGCGTCGTCCACCGTGTCGCCGATGAACACCACCCGCGCCGGATCCGGATCGCCCAGCGCCCGCAGGTGGGCGCGGACGTGCGCGGCCTTGGTGTCCGCGAACTCGCCGCTGCGGCCGTGCACGTGCCGGAAGGAACCGGTGATCCCCGCCGCCCGCACCATCGGGACCAGCACCTCGTGCGGGCACATCGACAGCAACGACTGGGTGCCGCCGGAGGCCGCCCACCCGGCGAGCGCGGACTCCGCGTCCGCGGCCAGCGCCAGGTCCGGCAGCGCCCGCGCGTAGTGCTCGTCGAACCCGCCGAGCAGCTCCGCCAGCTCGGCCGCCGCCAGCGGACCGTTCGCCAGCCGCTCGCAGAACACCGAGATCGGCCGGGTGAACAGCCGCTGGTGGTCCTCGACCGTCACCGCCAGGCCCGCGTCGGCGAACGCCGCGATGACCGCGCCGATCATCGCTTCCCCGTCGTCGAGCAACGTCCCGTTCCAGTCCCACACGATGTGGCCGCTCGGCATGGGCCCTCCCGTCGTCCCCGCGACTCTCGCGGACCCGGTCGCCGGCGTCCAGCTCCGCTCCGGTGACCGGCCCGCGCCTCCCGGCCGGGCCGATCACCTCGCGGGATCAGCTCTGGTCGGCGCCGACCAGCTGGGACTTCTCGTGCGCCTCTTCCTGGGCCATGGACTTGCGGGCCGCGTTGATCTGGCGGCGGCCCCAGCTCTCCGAGAGGCCGTAGCGCTTGGCCAGCTCGGCGGGCTTCACCGGCTGCTCGGCCGCCACCGACATGCGGTAGTCGTAGCGGGCCGCGGAGCGCTTGTCCTGGTCGCTCATCGGCCCGTCCGGGACCGGGGGCAGGGTGAGCGTCTGCTCGGTGTCCTGGACGTCGGTCGGCTTCTTCGCGCCGCCGGTGGTGGTCGCGGCGGGCTTCTGCTTGGCGGCGCCGGACTTGGCGGTGGGCTTCGCGGCGGCCTCGGTCTTCGCGGTCCCCGTCTTCGCGGTCCCCGTCTCCGAGGTGTCGGTCCCCGAGGTGTCCGTCTCCGGGGTGTCGGCCTCGGGGGTGCCGGTCTCGGCGGTGGACGCTGCGGCTCGGGCGTCCTGCTCGGCGGTGACCTTCGGCAGTTCGAGCGTGACCGTGGGGGCGTCCGCGGTGCCGCCGGTGGCGAGCTCGGACCGCGCCTCCTCGGCGGGCCGCTGCGCGTTCCGCGCGGTGGTCGCGGACCGCTCGTCCTGCGCGGTGGTGCCGGATTCCCGCGCCTCGGCGGCGGAATCCGCCGCGACCGCACCGGAGGCCTTCGCGGAGGCATCGGAGTTCGTCGCGGAAGCGCCGGAACTCTTGGTGGTGACGTCGGAGCTCGTCGCGGCGGCGTCGGTCTTCGCCGCAGCCCTGGACGTCGTCGCGGCGGTCGCGGAATCCCGCGCCGTCGAACCGGATTCCGCGGTCTCCGCGGCGGTGGAACCGGCCTGGGCCGAGGACGCGGCGGCGTGCTCGGCGGCCGGGCGCTGTGCCGCGGGCTCGGTGGTCCGGGAGGCCTCGTTCGAGGTGGTCCGCGGCGCGTTCCGGGAGTTCTCGGCGCGCTCGTCGTCCGAAGTGGACGATTCGGTCCGGGCGGCGGGTTCGGCTTCGACGCGCGGCTGGACCTCCGCGCGGGACGCCGGTTCGACGCGCTCGGTCTCGCCGATCGCGCCGGCCGCGGACTGCGAGGCCGCCTGCTGCTCCGCCTCGGCCTGCGCCGCGACCTTGAGCGCGTTCGCGCGGCGGGTTCCGGGCGGGGCGAGGGTGCCGAGACCGGCGATCTCCTCGACCGGGATGTCGATGACCTGCTTGCGGAACGCCTCGCCGGTGCTGCGCCGGTCCACCATCCAGCGCAGCACGAGCAGGCCTGGCCGCAGCCGGAACCCGCGCATGCCGTGCTTGGCCTCGTAGTCCGCGCGCAGCTCCAGCAGCACCACGTCGAACACCGCGACCGCCGCGATGGGCAGCCCGGCGGCGACGATCTGCGCTTCCTGGCTGGGCTGGTGGATCCAATTGATCCACGAGCTGACCCCGGTGAACGCCCACATCAGGATGCGGCCGCGCACGGCGGACCGGCCGTTGATGGAGGAGCGGTAGGTCATCAGGGTGCAGGCGAACGCGGCGCCGTCGAAGGTGGCGGGCACCAGCCACGCCGACCAGTAGGTGAACCCGGCCATCGACTGCATGCCGTACTCGTGCAGGCCGACGAAGCTCGCGCCCCAGCCCATCACGGCGGCCATCGCCACGAAGATCAGCGCGGCGATGGACAGCGAGCGGCTTCCGCGATCGCGGGGGGCGCTGGGAAGCGGCTCCGCGTTCGGAATCGGGCTGCTGGTCGAGTGCTCGCTGCTCTTGGCGGCGTCATGCACGGGGTGTCCTCCAGATTCGCGTGACAGCACGCTCGGCAGTGCCGGATAGTAACTAACCCATCACCTGGACGGATGACCGGATGCCGATTCTGTGCTAGGGGAGGGCCCGATT
The DNA here is from genome assembly GCF_020177435.1 of Saccharopolyspora sp. 7B. Taxonomy (NCBI): domain Bacteria; kingdom Bacillati; phylum Actinomycetota; class Actinomycetes; order Pseudonocardiales; family Pseudonocardiaceae; genus Saccharopolyspora; species Saccharopolyspora sp. 7B. The sequence goes on from NZ_JAIUKC010000091.1 coordinate 21,476, forward strand.
CGCTCGCGATGAGTGGTTTTCGCCGGGTGACCGACCGCCGCGCGGCAGGAGCGGAGGCGCCGGGATCAACCGGTGAAGCTCGCGATGACCTCCGGGTGCGCGTCGGCCCACCGCGCCGCCGCCGCCTTCTCCTGGCCCTTGGGCGCGGCGTTGACCTCGTTCTCCAGCGACGCCAGCTGCCCGTCGTCGAGGTGGAACTTCCGCACCATCCCCGTCACCTCGGGGAAGTCGGCCGTGAAGCCCTTCCGCCCCACCGCGTGGATCTGCTCCGCCGCCCCCATCGCGCCGCGCGGATCGGCCAGGTCCTTGATCGGGAACTTCGCGTACGCCCAGTGCGGGTGCCACAGCGTCACCACGATCGGCCGCTGGGCGTCGACGGCGCGTTGCAGCGACGCGAGCATCGCGGTGGTCGAGGAGGTCTGCAGGGTGTACTGCCCGTCCAGCCCGTACTGCGGGATCATCTGGTCGCGGGTCACCCGGCTGAGACCGGCCCCCGGGTCGATGCCGGTGATGGTCCCGCCGAACTCGGCGGCCCGGCCGCGCAGGTCCTCGATCGAGTTCACGTCCACCAGGTAGTCCGGCACCGCGATGTTCAACGTTGCCCGGTCGTACCAGACGCCGAGGTCCTCCAGCCGGTCGTGGTACTGCGCCCAGTAGTCGGCGTGCGTCTGCGGCAGCCACGAGTCGAGGAACAGGTCGACGTCGCCCTTCGCCAGCCCCGCGTAGGTCGGCCCGGCCTCCAGCTCGGTCAGCTGCACCTGGTAGCCGCGCCGTTCCAGCACCACTTCGTACAGGTTGCTGACGGCGATCGCCTCGTCCCAGGCGATGTAGCCGATGGTGATCCGCTTGCTCTGCTGCCCGGTCTCCGGTTGCCTGCCACCGCAGCCCGCGGCGAGCAGCACGAGCGCCGCCAGCAGCGCGACGCACGCGACCCAGCGCGATCTCCGCATGGTCCTGCCTCCCGTCCTCGTCATCCGGTGCGCGCGGCGCGGCGCGCCGCGGGGGAGCGGTCGGCGAGCACGGCGGTGATCCGGTCCAGGTAGACGGCGAGGATCACCACCGCCACGCCCGCTTCGAACCCGGCGCCCAGCTGCACCCGCGTGACCGCGGTGTAGACCTCGGTGCCCAGGCCTTCGGCGCCGACCATGCCCGCGATGACCACCATCGACAGCGACAGCATGATCACCTGGTTGATCCCGGCCATGATCGACGGCAGGGCCAGCGGCAGCTGGATGCCGGTGAGGATCCGCCGCGGCGGCGCCCCGAACGCGTGGCCTGCTTCGACCACCTCGGCGTCGACCTGCCGGATGCCGAGCTCGGTCAGCCGCACCCCCGGCGGCAGCGCGAAGATCACCGTGGCGACCACGCCGGGCACCGACCCGATGTTGAAGAAGAAGATCACCGGGATGAGGTAGACGAACGCGGGCATCGTCTGCATCAGGTCCAGCACCGGCCGCACCACCCGGCTCACCACCCGGCTGCGGGCCGCCAGCACTCCCAGCGGGACGGCCACCGCGATCGCGATCGCGCTGGCCACGAGCACGAGCGCCGAGGTCTGCACCGTCGGCGGGAACTCCCGCATGCTCACCACCAGGCCGAACCCGAGCAGCGCGAACAACGCGAACCGCCAGCCGCGCAGCCACCAGCCCAGCGCCGCCAGCAGCAGCACCAGCACCCACGACGGCGGCCACAGCAGCGCCGCGGTCAGCCCGTCCACCGCCGAGCGCACCACCAGATCGATGAAGTCGAAGACCGGGCCGATGGTGTCGTCGAGGAAGTTCACCAGCGCCTGGAACCAGTCGCCGAGCGGAACCCTGGGCAGCTCAGGCATCGCCGTCCTCCTGCCCGCCCGCGCCGAGCGCGCGCAGCAGCGGCACCGGCCGCACCAGCCCCACCAGCCGGCCCGTCCCGTCTACGACCGGGGTGTCGGTGCCGACGCGACCGAGGAATCCGTCGAGCGTGCGGTCCGCGGCCACGGGCTCCGGCCCGGGGTGCAGCAGGTCGGCGAGCGCTGTGTCGGGTGGTGCGAGCTCCGCGGCCGACCGCTCCAGCAGCCCCACCGGCCGACCGCGGTCGGTGATCGGCAGCCGGTCCAGGTCGTGCTCGCGCAGCAGCTCCAGCGCCCGCCGCAGCGGCCCGGCGCGATCCGCGTGCACGGCCGGTTCGGCGACGAGCCCGGCGGTGAGCACCCGGCTGCGGTCCACGTCCCGCACGAAGCGCGCCACGTAGTCGTCCGCCGGGCGGTGCAGGATCTCCGCGGCGGTGCCGACCTGCACGATGCGCCCGGCGCGCATCACCGCGATGCGGTCGCCCAGCCGCATCGCCTCGTTGAGGTCGTGGGTGATGAACACGATCGTCTTGCCCAGCTCGCCCTGCAGCCGCACCAGCTGATCCTGCATGTCCCGCTTGATCAGCGGGTCGAGCGCGCTGAACGCCTCGTCCATCAGCAGCACGTCGGTGCCCGCGGCCAGTGCTCTGGCCAGCCCTACCCGCTGGCGCATGCCGCCGGAGAGCTGCGCCGGGAACCGGTCCTCCCACCCGGTCAGGCCCACCATGCCCAGCGCCTCCACCGCCCGTTCGCGGGCGCGCGCCGGCGGGTCGCCGCGGACCAGCGGCCCGTACTCGGCGTTGTCCAGCACGGTGCGGTGCGGCAGCAGCGCGAAGTGCTGGAACACCATGCTCATGGTGCGCTGCCGCAGCCCGCGCAATTCCCGGCCGGTGAGCGCGGTGACGTCGCGGTCGTCCGCGCGCACCCGGCCTGCGGTGGGGGTGAGCAGGCCGTTGAGCATCCGGATCAGCGTGGACTTGCCGGAGCCGGACAGGCCCATCACCACGAACGTCTCCCCGGGCTCGACGGTGAACCCGACGTCGAGCACGGCGACCGTGGCGCCCGCCCCGGGCCGGGTCACCGGCCCGGGAGCGCCGCAGCGCCTCCTCGGGCCGGGTGCCGAAGACCTTGCACAGGCCGTCCGCTCGGAGCGATGTCAACGCCTCGCCTCCTCGCCCGGTCCGGCTCGCGCGGACCCGTGCCGGATCCCGCGATCCCGTGCGGTGCGGCGGAAATCCTCCGCATCCGACCGAGGATAGGCCCGGGGCGGGCGGGGCCCGACATTGTCGAAAGTCCCGACTGCGGGCGGCCCGCGGAAGTGCCCTGGTTCTCACGATGTGTAACAGGGCGGCGTCCGGTCGGCCGGGACGTTTAAGGTCGGATGCATGCAACCCTGGTCGTCGGTCCCCGTGCCCCAGGTGCCGGGCACACCCCGCCCCCTCCGGCTCTTCGACACCGCCACCGGTGAGGTCCGGCCCACCC
>NZ_JAIUKC010000092.1:0-55237 GCF_020177435.1 Saccharopolyspora sp. 7B
GACCCCGACTCCCCGGGCCACCCCGACTCCCCGAGCCGGCCGGACGATGACGACTGAGCAGGCGCGCCGCGGCACCCGCGTCCCCGCCCGCGCCCAGATCATGGGCTGGATGCTGCTGGTGCTGGTCGTGGTGCTGACCGGGATCGTGCTGCTGGTCTGGCGGTTCCTGCACAACGAAGCGATGAACAAGGTCACCGCCGCCCTGGAGCAGGAGGGGCACGAGTTCGTCAACTTCGCCCACGTCGGCCGCGATCCCGCCACCGGCGTGCCGATAGGCGACCCGGAGGTGCTGTTCGAGACCTACCTCGGCCAGCAGTACCCGGACGCGTGGGAAGCGCTCATCGGCACCTGGGACACGCCCACCGGCCTGCAGATGCGGGTGCAGTCGCAGGACAAGGGCACCCGCGCGGCGGTGCACGACCCGGGCCTGCTGGAACGCATCTCGCACTCCGCCGCCCGGGAGGGCACCGCGCGCTCCAGCGCCGGACCGCTGCGCTGGGTGAAGGTGGAGGTGCACACCCGCGACGGCGGGCACGCCTGGTTCATCACCGGGCACTTCACCGCCGCCGACGTGTCCGAGGTGCACGAGGTGGTGCGCACCTTGGTCCTGGTCAGCGCGTTCGGCGTGCTGCTGGCGGCGGCCTCGTCGTGGGTGGTGGCCGGGGCGATCCTGGCGCCGGTGCGGGTGGTGCGGCAGACGGCCGCGGAGATCAGCGAGCACGACCTGACCCGCCGCATCCCGGTGGAGGGCCGCGACGACATCGCGGCGCTGGCCTACCAGTTCAACGCGATGCTCGACCGGCTCGAATCGGCGTTCAGCACGCAGCGCCAGTTCGTCGACGACGCCAGCCACGAGCTGCGCACCCCGATCACCATCGTGCGCGGGCACCTCGAACTGCTCGGGGACGACCCGGAGGAGCGTGACGAGGTGGTGCGGTTGTGCACCGACGAGCTGGACCGGATGACCCGCATCGTGGAGGACCTGCTGATGCTGGCCAAGGCGGACCGGCCCGACTTCGTGCACCCCGCCGAGGTGTCGCTGGCCGAGCTCACCAGCGACATCGACGCGAAGGTGCGCTCCATCGCGGACCGGCGCTGGGTGCTGGAGAGCATCGGCGAGGGCGACGTGGTGGTGGACGCGCAGCGGCTCACCCAGGCCGTGGTGCAGCTGGCGCAGAACGCGGTGCAGCACACCGAGGACGGCTCGGAGATCCGCATCGGCTCGGCGCTGAGCCTGGGCCGGTTGACGCTGTGGGTCACCGACCGCGGGCCGGGGGTGGACCCGGCCGAGGTGGAGCAGATCTTCGCCCGGTTCGCGCACGGCAGCGGTCCCGGCCGCGGTGGCGCCGGGTTGGGGCTGGCGATCGTCGCCGCCATCGCCGAAGCGCACCAGGGGCGGGTGCGGGTGCTGTCCGAACCCGGGAACGGGGCCACCTTCGGCCTCGACCTGCCCGCCTGGCCGGGCGCGGTGCCCGGCCTCGTCCCGCCCGCGACCACCGAGGAGGCCAAACCGTGAGCAAGATCCTGATCGTCGAGGACGAGGCGCGCATCGCGGCGTTCCTGGAGAAGGGGCTGCGCGCCAACGGCTTCGGCACCTCGGTCGCCGGGGACGGCGCCACCGCGCAGGAGCTGCTGCTCGGCGGCGACCACGACCTGGCCGTGCTCGACCTGGGGCTGCCCGGCAAGGACGGGTTCTCGGTGCTGCAAGCGGTGCGTGCGCAGCGGATCACCCTCCCGGTGATCATCCTGACGGCGCGGGACTCGGTGCACGACACCGTCGCCGGGCTGGAGGGCGGCGCCGACGACTACATGACCAAGCCGTTCCGGTTCGAGGAGCTGCTGGCGCGGGTCCGGCTGCGGCTGCGCTCGGCGGACCGCGCGCCGGACGTGGCGGTGCTGCGCGACGGCGACCTGTCGCTGGACCTGCGGACCCGGCGCGCCCAGCTGCCGGACGCGACGGTCGACCTGACCGCCCGCGAGTTCGCGATGCTGGAGCTGTTCCTGCGGCACACCGGCCAGGTGCTGTCCCGGGAGCAGATCCTGTCCCACGTGTGGGGCTACGACTTCGACCCCGGTTCGAACGTGGTGGACGTGTACGTGCGGGCGCTGCGCCGCAAGATCGGCAGCGAGCGGATCCGCACGGTCCGCGGCATGGGCTACCGCCTCGGTTCCTGAGACCCGATCCGGTCGGTGGCGCGGTTCCGGGGGCCGTCGGCGTCACCCTGGGTCGCGGTGGCCGGTGCCCGTTCGGGACGCCCGGCGGTGCCGTGGTCGCGCTCCGCACCGAGTTGTGCACACCTGTGGACAACTTCGTCCACACCTGTGCACAACCGGTCGCGGAGCGGGTGCCGCGCACCCCCGGGAGCTCGGGGAACGGAGTTGTCCACAGGCTGTGGAAGGAATGTTTGCGCTGGCCCGGTGGTGCGGGCGCGCGTTCACCGGCCGGTCGTCCCACGGTTCCGCGCCGGACCGCCACCGGCCCACCACCACCGGCCCGGCGCACGGCCCGCGGGCCGCCCGTCCACAACCCCCGCGGCGCCGGGAACGACCCGCCCCGACGTCCGGCACCGCCCCTCCGGCCTCACCCGTCCCAGCAGCGTCCCGTGCCCCAGGGTGACCACCTCACCCCCCGCGCAGCCCCGGCGGAGCGGCGGACCGCCCGCCTTCGCCGCTCCCCAGCGGCCCGTTGCTGTTTCTTGTCAGCGGCGAAGCCGATGAGCGGCGACCACGTACCCAGGCCGACCACCCGCGGGTTCTCAGCGGTTCCCTCGCGAGGACAGCGATTTCTCCTGTGGCGGAGCCACCTCTGAAATCGATCCCGCAGCGAGGGGGCCGCTGAGGTTCCGCCACCCGACCACGACGCAGACCGAGTTCAACGGCAGAACACTCAGCCGACGGGGAGCCTGCCCACGCCGCGCCAGGAGATCCCGGCCCGCCGCAGCACGTCCGGGTCCAGGTGGTTGCGGGTGTCCACCACGACCGGCCCGGCGAGCAGGCCCGCCACCCGCGGCCAGTCCAGCGCGCGGAACTGCTGCCACTCGGTGAGCACGACCAGCCCGGCGGAGCCCTTCGCCGCTTCGTACGGGTCGTCCACCAAGGTCACCACGTCCCGCAGCGGCGCCTCGTCGCCGCGCAGCCCCGGGTCGCAGGCCACGAGTTCCGCGCCGCGCGCGGCCAGCAGCTCCGCCACCGCCAGTGCCGGGGAATCCCGCAGGTCGTCGGTGCCCGCCTTGAACGTGAGGCCCAGCAACCCCAGCCGCACCCCGTCGAGCGAGCCGGCCACGCCGACCCCGCACGCGTCGGCGACCTTCGCGACCATCTGCTCCCGCTGCCGCGCGTTCGAGTCGATCGCGGCGCCGAGCAGTTCGAAGTCGAACCCGACGGACTGCGCCACCTGCAGCAGCGCGGCCGTGTCCTTGGGCAGGCAGGAGCCGCCCCAGCCGGGCCCGGGCTGCAGGAACGACTGCCCGATCCGCCGGTCGTAGCCCATGCCCTCGGTGACGTCCGAGATGTTGGCGCCCAGCCGCTCGCACAGCTCCGCGACCGCGTTCACGTAGGACAGCTTCGTCGCGAGGAAGCAGTTCGCCGCGTACTTGACCATTTCGGCGCTCGGCGCGTCGGTGAGCACCGTCGGCGCGCCCAGCCGGGCGTAGAGCGCGGCGACCCGCTCGGCGGCGTCCTGCGAGGCGGAGCCCACCACGATCCGGTCCGGGTTCAGGAAGTCGTGCACCGCGGAGCCCTCGCGCAGGAACTCCGGGTTCGACACCACGGCCACGTCGGGGCGGCCGACGAGCTCGGCGACCCGCGCCGAGGTGCCCACCGGCACCGTCGACTTGCACACCAGCACGCACCCGGCCGGCAGCTCGGTGGCGACCTCGGCGACGACCGATTCGACGGCGGCCAGGTCCGCGCCACCGCCGGAGCCCATCGGCGTGGGCACGCACAGGAACACCACTTCGGCGTCGGCGACCGCACCGGCCGAGCCGAGCACGAACTCCAGCCGCCCGGCCGCGATGCCCTCGGCGACGAGCTCGCCCAACCCGGGTTCGAGGATGCCGACCTCGCCGCGGGACAGCCGGGCGACCTTCGCGGCGTCCACATCGCTGCACACCACCCGGTGTCCCAGCGACGCCAGGCAGGCGCCGGTCGTCAACCCGACGTACCCCGTCCCGACGACCACGATCCGGCGAGCGAACACGGCGACCTCCACAGCGGCGGCCCGACCGGGAAATCCCCAGTTCGGGAAGCTGACCTCGCTCGAATCGTGGCACACCGGCCGGGCGGGGAAGGCCGCTTCGGCAACTGTTCACGCGCTGCTGCTCGGGTGGTGACGCAGCGGTGCACGGCAGTTCACGACCCGATCAGTACTGCACAACCGCGCCCAGTACTGGTTGACTACGAGCGCATCGCGATCGACACCGAGGAGAGACCCATGCAGATCACCGGCACCGCCGCCATCGTCACCGGCGCCGCCTCCGGGCTCGGCGCGGCCACCGCCCGCGCGCTCGCCGAACGGGGCGCGCACGTGTTCGGCGTGGACCTGCCGGACTCGGTGACCGCGGCGCCGCCCGTCGACGGCATCACCTACACCGCCGCCGACGTCACCGACGCCGACCAGGTCGGCACCGCCGTCGAGCAGGCCGCGGGCGCCGGGGTGCCGCTGCGGATCGTGGTGAACTGCGCCGGGATCGGGCCGTCCGCGCGGATCAGCGGCAAGCAGGGCCCGCACGACCTCGACCTGTTCCGCAAGGTCCTGGAGATCAATCTGCTGGGCACCTTCAACGTGCTGCGGCTGGCCGCCGCGGCGATCCGCGAGACCGAACCCGACCGGGAGGGGCAGCGCGGCGTCGTCATCAACACCGCCTCCGTCGCCGCCTTCGACGGGCAGATCGGCCAGGTCGCCTACGCGGCCTCCAAGGGCGGGGTGGCGAGCCTGACGCTGCCCGCCGCCCGCGACCTGGCCTCCGCCGGGATCCGGGTGATGACCATCGCTCCCGGCATCGTGGACACCCCGATGCTGGCCACCGTCAGCGAGGAGTTCCGCGCCGGGCTCGCCGCCGGGGTGCCGTTCCCGAAGCGGCTCGCCGTGCCGGGCGACTACGCGAAGCTCGCGGTCGGCATCGTCGAGCACGACTACCTCAACGGTGAGGTCATCCGCATGGACGGCGCGCTGCGGATGCCGCCAAAATGATCAGCCAGGTGATCCGGATCGGGGAGGGCGCTCGCGAATGGGCTCGATGAAGGCCGTGCAGTACTGCAAGGTCGGTTCCAGGCCGGAGGTCGTCGAGATCCCCGTCCCCGAACCGGGCCCCGGCCAGGTGCTGCTGCGCGTCGAGGCCGCGGGCGTCTGCCACTCCGACTTCACCGTGATGAGCTGGCCCGCCGAGGGCTTCCCGTACCCGCTGCCGCTGACCCTCGGCCACGAGGGCGCGGGCACCGTCGCCGCCGTCGGGCGCGGCGTCACCGCGGTGGCCGAGGGCGAGCAGGTCGCGGTGTACGGGCCGTGGGGCTGCGGCGGCTGCCGGCAGTGCGCCACCGGCATGGAGAACTACTGCACCCGCACCGCCGAGCTCGGCGTGGTGGCGCCCGGGCTCGCCGCCCCGGGCGCGATGGCCGAGTACATGGTGGTCGACGACCCGCGGCACCTGGCGCCGCTGGACGGGCTGGACCCGGTGGTGGCGGCCCCGCTGACCGACGCGGGCCTCACCCCGTACCACGCGATCAGCCGCTCGCTGCCGAAGCTGGTGGCGGGCAGCACCGCCGTGGTGATCGGCGTCGGCGGGCTCGGGCACCTCGGCGTGCAGCTGCTGCGGGCGCTGACCCCCGCCCGGATCGTCGCGATCGACCTGGCCGAGGAGCCGCTGGAGCTGGCGCGGCGGGTCGGTGCGCACGAGGTGCTGCGCTCGGACGAGCACGCCGCCCGGCGGGTCCGCGAGCTGACCGGCGGGCGCGGCGCCGAGCTCGTCGTCGACTTCGTCGGCGCGGAACCCACGGTGCGCACCGCGGCGGAGTGCGTCGGCATCGCCGGGGACGTCACGCTCGTCGGGGTCGGCGAGGGCCGGCTGCCGGTGGCGTTCGGCGCGGTGCCGTTCGGGGTGTCGGTGGCGGCGCCCTGCTGGGGCGGGCGCGCCGAGCTGCTGGACGTGCTGGCGCTGGGCCGCTCCGGCGCCATCTCGGTGCACACCGAGACCTTCCCGCTGGAGCAGGCACCCGAGGTCTACGAGCGGCTCCACCACGGGGACATCACCGGCCGGGCGGTCCTCGTCCCGTGATCGGTCCGGCCGGACCGGGTCAGAGGTCCTCGGTGAACGGGATCTCCCCCGCTTCGGGCGAGGTCATCCAGCGGCGGACGGCGAGGGTGGCGCGGACGTCGTCCTCGTTGTACTCCAGCAGCCGCCGCCGCTGCGACGGCTCGGGCCGCTGCCCGTCGAGGCCCACGGCGTCCCGGTACCAGCGCATCGAGTTCTCCCCGCTGGCCTCCGGGTCCCGCCAGGCGAACCCGGCGCTGGGCGCGATCACCTTGAGCCCCTTGCCCTGCGGGCACAGGAACTGGTCGCGGACGGCGGCGAACAGGTCGACCCACTCGCCGGAGCCGATGAACCGGCGCACCTCGGACACCTCGGGGATGCCGGGCTTGCCCGCGAACCGCTCGGCGGAGGACAGCATCCAGCGGTTCTCGGCGAGCTCGTTGTAGCAGTAGGCGCGGAAGGTGAGGCCGCGCGCGTGCGCCCGCTCGCGGACGGCGGTGAACCAGCACCAGAACTCGGCGAACGAGCGGGCCTCGTCGTCGGAGGGCAGCGGGTCCCAGGTGACGAACGCGCGGTAGCCCGGTTCCTCGTCGACGTCGACGCCGGAGAGCCAGCAGCCCCACATGTAGGCGCCGGAGTCGGCGTAGCTCTCCATGTCGACGTCGATCTCCACGTCGGCGCGCGGCACGTCGAGCTCGCGGACGCGGCGGACCAGCGGGAGGTCGCGCAGCCACGCCTTCGCCAGCAGCACGGCCTCGGCGGTGCGGGCGGCGCCGAGCGCGGTGCCCGCGCCCCGCTCGGGGGTCATGGCCGCGAGGTCGTCGACGGTGTGCACGTCGGCGCCGCGCAGCGCGGTGGCGTCCTCGCCGCGCACGACGAGGCTCACGTCCCGGGCGTCGCGCAGTTCGGCCGAGCAGGTCGGCCACCACGGGCAGCCCTTGCACTCGGTGACGCGGGACGGCAGGGCGAGCGGTTCGGCGCCGGTCGCGGCGGCGGTGGCGACGGCGACCCGGTCGGTGAACCGGGCGTCGTACTCGGCGAGCGCGGTGCGGCCGCCCGGCCAGTTCGGGGCGAGCAGGTCGTGCCAGACGACGACGTCGCCGTCGACGCCGATGACGCCGCCGGTGGGGTTGCCGGGCGCGGCCATCCCGCACGCGGCGAGCAGCCGCACCAGGTGGGCGAGCCGCAGCTGGTCCCGGGGCTGGGACCGCACCTTGCGCCGCGGGTCCCGCCGCGCCGAGCCGGGCAGCGGGTCCTCCACCGGGGAGGTGCGGGCGCCGTTGCCGGGGTCGGTGGTCTTGTGCCGCACCACCAGCACCGGCAGGTAGCCGGAGTCGACGCGCACCAGCAGGTCGATGCCGCCGAACCGGCCGGCTTCGGGGTCGGCGGGCAGCTGCGCGCCGGAGATGAAGCGGACGCCGTCCCGCATCGCGGTGAGCGTCTCCCGTTCGCGCTGCCGCCTGCTCGCATCGCGGGGGACGCGCGCCCAGGACTCGCCGAGCGCGGCTTCGAGCCGGTCGGCGATGGCGCGGCGGTGGTCGGCGGCGTCGCTGACGCGCTGCTCGATGCCCGGGTCCACGGGTGCTTTCGGCAGGTCGCGGGCCTGCGGGTCGTTGTCGAGGTGCACCCTCCTGCGGCATCGCGTGACCACGCCCGCGTCGAGCAGCACCTCGTTCTCCACGCCCCGCAGCGTAGGCCGTGCCCCCGACGATCGCGCCCATCACCCCGGTGACGCAGCTGCACGAGTGGTGACTCGGCGTGCACATCTGGTAGATCACTCGCGCTTCCGGTCAACCGGCAGCCGCCGCCGCGACTCCTTACAGTGATCCGCGAGCGAGGTGAAGCCCCAGGTCGGGGCATCGGCACGGCGCGGACCGCGCCGGAACAGCAGGAGGCGGCGATGACGCGACGCGAACCGGCCACCGCAGCACTGACCACCGAGGTGCTCGACACCGAGCCGCTCACCGGCGGGGACACCGGCGGGGACGTGCGCTCGGCCGCCAAGCAGGTCAAGAAGGTCGCCAAGCTGGAGGCGAAGGCCGCCCAGCAGCGGACCAGGACGGCCAAGGAGGGCACCAAGGCCGTCAAGCAGGGGGCCAAGGCGGAGACCAAGGCCGCCAAGCAGGAGGCGAAGGCCGCGGCCAAGGCCGCCAAGCGGGACGAGAAGGCGCGCAAGAAGGGCGAGCACGGCCGGTTCACCCCCGGCGACGCCCGCAAGGCCGTCGGCGTCGCCAAGATCCTCGGCCCGGCGCTGGCCCCCTACGCGTGGCAGGCGTTCACCGCCGCGCGGGACGGTTACGACCGGGCCCGCGCGCGGCGGCTCGGCGTGCCCGTCGACGACCTGGGCCGGTTCACCGGGCGCGGGGCGGCGCTGCACGCCCGCATCGCCGGGGACGCGGAGGCGCTGCGCGACCTGCGCACCCGCACCGGCGGCCGCAGCGCCGCCGAGATCTCGCTGGTGGAGAAGTTCGCCGACCAGGCCGAGAGCAGGCTGGGCCAGCTCACCAGCGCCGTCCGCGCGGCCGAGCACATGCCCGCCCCGCGCCGCCGCGCCGCGCACCGCGCGGTGACCGGTGAGCTGGACCGCATCGAGGCCGACCTGCTCCAGCGCCTCGGCGTCTGATCGGACCGGGCAGCACGACGGCCGGGCCGGTCGCTCCACGAACGGAGCGACCGGCCCTGCCGCGTCGGAGGCGGGTCGTCAGAGCGTGACGAACCCCTGCTTCACCATCCAGTCGCGGGCGACGTCGGCCGGGTCCCGGCCGTCCACGTCGACCCCGGCGTTGAGGTCCAGCAGCTCCTGGTTGTTCAACCGGTCCGAGATCGGCTGGAACACGTCCTCCAGCTGCGGGTACTTCTCCAGCATGTCGACCCGCACCGTGACGGCCAGGTTGTAGCGCGGGAAGAACTTCTTGTCGTCCTCCAGCACCTTCAGGTCCAGCGCCTGGATCCGGCCGTCGGTGGTGAACACCTCACCGAAGTTGCAGGCCTTGCCGGTCGCCGTGGCCGTGTAGATGGTGCCGGTGTTCAGCGTCTCCACCCGGCCCGGATCGACCGCGAACCCGTAGGTCTCCGCGACGCCCGGCATGCCGTCGTTGCGGCTGGCGAACTCGCTCTCCAGGCAGAACGACAGCTCGTCCGGCTTCTCCTGGCCGAGCCGCTTGAGGTCGGACAGCGTGTGCACGCCGAGCCGGTCCGCGTTCTCCCGGTTCAGCGCGAGCGCGTAGGTGTTGTCCGAGTTCAGCGACGGCGCGAACCAGGTGACCCCGTTCTGCTCGATGTCGAGCTTGCGCACCGCCTCGTACTGGGCGATCGCGTCCGGGATCGGGTCGGTCTTGCCGTTGTAGCTGATCCAGGACGAGCCGGTGTACTCCCACACCACGTCGATCTGCTTGCTGACCAGCGCGTTGCGGGCGCTCGCGGAACCGGTGATGTTGCTCAGGTCCCGCACGTCCGCACCGGCGGCCACCAGCGCGAATTCGGCGATGTAGGCCAGCACGATCTGCTCGGTGAAGTCCTTGGAGCCGACGGTGAGCGGGACGCCTTCCAGCTCCGGGACCAGCTTGATCGAGCCGGGCCGGACGCTCAGCGGCACCGACGAGCCCGAGCTGAGCCCGCAGCCGGTGAGCGCCGCGCCCGCCGCGGCGGCCGAGAACAGCTTCAGCGCGCCTCGGCGGGACATCGGTGTTCCACGCATCATCGGAGCCCCCTCGGTGACAGGTACCGCTCGGCGAGCCCGCCGAGCCAGTCGACCAGCAGGGCCAGCGCCATGGCCAGCACCGCGCCGACGGAGAGCACCGTCCAGTTGCTCAGCTTGTACCCGGTGTCGATCAGCTCGCCGAGCCCGCCCGCGCCGACGAACCAGGCCAGCGTGGCGGTCCCGACCGCCAGCACCAGCGCGGTCCGCAGCCCGGCCAGGATGAACGGCACGGCCAGCGGCAGTTCGATGCGGACGAGCACCGAGAACCCGGACATGCCGATACCGCGCCCCGCGTCGATCAGCGACGGGTCGACCTGCTGGAGGCCGACCAGGGTGTTGCGCAGCACCGGCAGCAGGGCGTACACGGCGATCGGCAGCGTCGCGATCCAGAACCCGGTGGTTCCGTTGGTGAGCAGGAAGAACAGCACCAGCAGACCGACCGACGGCGCCGCCTGGCCCATGTTCGCCAGACCGATGATCAGCGGGCTCACCCGCCGCGCCCACGACCGGCTGAGCAGCATGCCCAGCGGCACCGCGACCAGCACCACGATCAACGCGACCGCCACGCTCATCAGCAGGTGCTGCCAGGTGAGCGTGAGCAGCGTGGAGGCGGTGATGTTCCGACTGGTGACGACGTTGTCCCGGTGGGTGAACGCCACGCCGACGACGACCACGACCAGCAGCAGCGCCACGAGCGGCTGCGCGAACAGGCGCAGCCGTTCCGCGGTGCGGGACCCGGAGTCGGCGGCGTAGGAACCGCTCATGACCGGTCCCCGGCGTCGGCGGGCTGATCGGCGTGGTCGTCGGCGTGCTCCTCGCGGAGGTCCTTGATCGTCGTCATCACGGTGTCGATGTCGACGACGCCGACGTACTCCCCGCGCGACCCGGTGACCACGGCGACGCCGTCGTCGTCGGTGAGGATGGCCTCCAGCGCGTCCTGCAGCGTGGAGGCGGGCGAGACGCTGTCCTCCACGGCGCGGCCGGCCCGCTCCAGCGAGGAGACGGCACCGGCTTCGCGGGCGGTGGCCCAGCGCAGCGGCCGCTTGCGGCGGTCCAGCACGAGGCCGATGGCGCCGCGCCGGGTGCCGAGGCGTTCCTGCAGCGCGCTGGGCTGCTCGTCGATCCCGGCGGTCGGCACCTGGCCGAGTTCGATCTCCCGCACCCGGCGCAGCGTGAGCTGCTTGAGCGCGGCACCGGCGCCGACGAAGCCCGCGACGGTGTCGTCGGCCGGGTTCGCCAGGATCGCCTCGGGCGTGTCGTACTGCAGGATCTTCGACCGCTCGCCGAGCACCGCGATGCGGTCGCCGAGCTTGACGGCCTCGTCGAAGTCGTGGGTGACGAACACGATCGTCTTGCCCAGGTCGGCCTGCAGCCGCATCAGCTCGTCCTGCAGCACGCCGCGGGTGATCGGGTCCACCGCGCCGAACGGCTCGTCCATCAGCAGCACCGGCGGGTCGGCCGCCAGCGCCCGGGCCACGCCCACGCGCTGCTGCTGCCCGCCGGAGAGCTGCCGCGGGTAGCGGCCGCGGTACTCGGCGGGGTCCAGGCCGACCAGGTCGAGCATCTCGTCGACCCGCTCCACGGTCCGCTGCTTGGTCCAGCCGACCAGGCCGGGCACCATGCCCACGTTCTCGCCCACCGTCATGTGGGGGAACAGCCCGGCCTGCTGGATCGAGTAGCCGATCTCGCGGCGCAGCTTGTCCGGGTCCAGGCCGAGCACGTCCTGGCCGCCGATGGTGATCCGGCCCGAGGTGGGCTCGATCAACCGGTTGATCATGCGCATGGTGGTGGTCTTGCCGCTGCCCGAGGGGCCCACGAACACGACGGTCTCACCGGCGGGGATCGTCATGGTGACCGATTCGACCGCGGACAGCTTCTGGCCCGGGTACCGCTTGGAGACCTCCTCCAGGCGGATTTCGACGCCGTGACCGCCGGCGCGGTCGTCGGTGTCGGGCTTGTTGTTCTCAGCCACGAATACCTCTCGAAGTCGTCAGGCGTCCGAGCAGCACGAACACCGCGTCCAGCAGCAGCGCCAGCACGATCACGCCGAGCGTGCCCGCGAGCGCCATGTTCAACGCGTTCGCGCTGCCGAGGCCGGACAGGCCGCTGAAGATCAGGTTGCCGAGGCCGGGCCCCTTCGCGTACGCGGCGATGGCGGCGATGCCCATCAGCATCTGGGTGCTCACCCGCATGCCGGCGAGGATCCCGGGCCAGGCGAGCGCCAGTTCGATCCTGGTCAGCACCCGGAACCGGTTCATGCCGATGCCGCGCGCGGCATCCAGGATCGGCTGGTCGACTGTAGACAGCCCGACGATGGTGTTGCGGACGATCGGCAGCAGCGCGTACAGCACCAAGGTCACCACCGACGGCGCGACGCCCAGCCCCAGCACGGGGATGAGCAGGCCGAACAGGGCGAACGAGGGGATGGTCAGCACTGCGCTGGACAGGGCGGTGGCCACCGCGGCCCCGGCGGGGCTGCGGTACACCGCAACCCCGACCAGGACGCCGACGATGGTCGCCAGCACGATGCACTGCACCACCATGCTGGCGTGCTGGTAGGAGTCCACCAGCAGTTGCTGCCACCTGGAAGCGACGTAATCCAGGAAACTCACGTGGTGGCCGCCCCCGGTTTCGCCGCCGACTCGCCCGAGCCGCCCTCGGCGCCGTCCTCCTCGGTCTCCGCGGGAGTCGTGACGAGCTGGAACTCGCCGTCGTGCTCCTCGGTACCGGCGATGACGGCCTGCTCGAGGACCTCGGCGCCCTTCTCGTCCCGCAGCGTCATCTCATCGCTGCGCAGGTCCTTGGTGAGCGCCACGCACAGCAGCACCATGACGATCGCGAACGGCAGCGCACCCATGAACGTCAGGTTCTGGATGCCCGAGAGGGCGTCGTCCTCACCACCGCCGATCACCAGCATGATCGCGGCGACCGCACCGGTCGCGGCACCCCAGAAGATGACCACCCAGCGGCTCGGCTCGATGGAGCCGCGCTGCGAGAGGGTGCCCATGACCACCGAGGCGGCGTCGGCACCGGACACGAAGAAGATCGCGACCAGGATCATCACCAGCACCGAGGTGACCAGCGGCAGCGGCAGGTGCTCCAGCACCGTGAAGGTCTGCGCCTCGGCGCCGCCGTTGACGATGGCCGGGTCGGCCTTGCCGGTGTCGATCGCGGCACCGCCGAAGATCGCGAACCAGATGAGGCTCACCACGCTGGGCACCAGCAGCACGCCGCCGATGAACTGGCGGATCGTGCGGCCGCGGCTGATCCGGGCGATGAACATGCCGACGAAGGGCGTCCAGGAGATCCACCACGCCCAGTAGAAGACCGTCCAGCTGGACAGCCACGAGTGCATCTCGTCGCCACCGGTCGCACCGGCGCGGGAGGCCATCTCGCCGAAGTCGCTGATGTACGCGCCCAGCGAGGTCGGCAGCAGGTTCAGGATCAGCACGGTCGGGCCGGCCACGAACACGAAGATCGCCAGCACCGCCGCGAGCACCATGTTGATGTTCGACAGCCACTGGATGCCCTTGGAGACGCCGGACACCGCGGAGGCGATGAAGCAGATCGTCAGCACGACGATGATCAGCACCAGCAGCACGGTGCTGGTCTGCCCGATCCAGCCCGCGGCCTGCATGCCCGACTGGATCTGCAGCGTGCCCAGGCCCAGCGAGGCGGCCGAGCCGAACAGCGTGGCGAACAGCGCCAGGATGTCGATCAGCTTGCCGATCGGGCCCTCGGCGTTGCGCTTGCCGATCAGCGGCATGAACACCGCGCTGATCAGCTGCTTGCGACCGCGGCGGAAGCTGCTGTACGCGATCGCCAGCCCGACCACCGCGTAGATCGCCCACGGGTGCAGGGTCCAGTGGAACAGCGAGGTCGCCATCGCGGTGCCCACCGCCGCGTCGGTACCGCCTTCGACGGTGCCGGGGGGCGGGGTCATGAAGTGCGTCAGCGGTTCGCTGACGCCGTAGAACATCAGGCCGATGCCCATGCCGGCGCTGAACATCATGGCGATCCAGGAGATCGTCCTGAACTCCGGCTTCTCGCCGTCAGCACCCAGCGGGATGCGCCCGTACCGGCTGAACGCCAGGAACAGGGCGAAGATGACGAAGCCCGTGGCGGCGAGGACGAAGCCCCAGCCGGTGTTGGTGACCAGCCACTCCAGCGCGCTCTCGGCGAAGCCGCTCAGCGACTCGGTGCCCACCGACCCCCACGCCACCAGGATGAACATGATGGCGGCGGTGACTCCGAAGACGGTCCAGTCCGTCCTCGGCTTGCCGATGAACTCGGGTGACCCCGATGGTTCCGTTGCGTGGCCCGACGAGCCACCCTCTCGTAGATCTGCTTCAGTCGACACAGGTTCCGGCGCCCGAACTCGCGACGCCCCCTCCTCTCCGTACCTCACGTCACGACGGCCGGAACACTATTCACCTGTCACTGTCTGCTCGTGCAGGAAGAATTCCCGACCGTCCGCAACCCATAAACCGTGACCCATTCGGCGGATCAAGGCAAGCTCACTTGCGCTCAGCGTGGCCGAACCGACATCTAGGCTGGACATCCGTGGCGACCCGTTCCATCCCTGCGCGTGGCGCTGCTCGTGCGCTGCGCGGGCTGGTACTGACGGCCACCTCGGCGTCACTATCAGTAGCCGCACATGCAGCCGCGGGTGGTTCCACACCCGATCTCGGAACCACCATTTTGATCACCGCCTTGTTGTCCGGAGCCGGGTTGGCGCTCGCCGACCGCAGGCGAGGGTTGTGGAGCATTGTAGGGGCAGTCGGTGTCGGGCAGGTGTCACTTCACTTGTTCCTGCAGCTAGCGGCCTCGCACTCGGACTCGGCACCCCTGCGCGGACTGCCACTGGACCCCGTTGCGATGACCCTGGGTCACGTCCTCGCGGGGCTCCTGGTAGCCGTCCTGCTGCACCGGGCCGAGGATGCACTCTTTGTAATCGTTTCAACCTTAAGGCTGACGCTTCCGCGGAAGATGCCAGCGCCGTTACCGCCTGTAACGACCAGATTCGCGATCTGCCTCCCGGCGGAGCCGCTCCTCCTGATCGAACAACTGATCCGGCAGCGGATCCACGCTCTGCGCGGACCGCCGGAACCGCCGAACGGCGGACCGGGATGACACCGAACGGCACCCGGATCGTTGCCCATTCGTATCCCCGATCGATTCGCAATTCTTGAATTGATGTGCGAAACCGCACAGATCAGGAGTCCAGATCTCCATGTCCACAACTCGATCTCTGTTCCGCACGACCGGCGTCACCGCCGCGATCGCATTCACCGCGATCGCCGGGGCGGGCACCGCCGCCGCGCACGTCAGCGCGACCCCCGAGCAGGCGGAGCAGGGCGGCCACGCCAAGATCGCGTTCCGGGTCCCGAACGAGCGGCCCGACGCGAGCACCGTGCGGGTGCACGTCGCGCTCCCCCTCGACCACCCGCTGAGCTCGGTGCGCACCAAGCCGCTGCCCGGCTGGACCGCCGAGGTGCGGAAGGTGCGGCTGGACCGGCCCGTCGACGTGGCGGGCGCCCAGGTCACCGAAGCGGTCTCCGGCATCACCTGGACCGCGCGCCCCGGCACCGCCATCGCGCCCGACCAGTTCCAGGAGTTCGAAGCCACCCTCGGCACCTTCCCCACCGACACCGACCGGCTGCTGCTGCCCACCGAGCAGACCTACGACAGCGGCGAGGTCGTGCGCTGGGACCAGCCGCCTGCCGCGGACGGCTCCGAGCCCGAGCACCCGGCACCGGCGCTGGCCCTGGTCGAAGGGGACGGCTCGGGCCACGGGCACGGCTCGGCGCCGGACGGCACCGGGCACGACGGCCACGAGGACGCGGCGGAGGCCGAACCGGCCGGAGCGGACGACACCGCGCGGGTGCTCGGCGGTGCCGGGCTCGCCGTCGGCGCGCTCGGGCTCGGACTCGGCGCCGGTGCGCTGCTGGCCGCCCGCCGCAAGAACGGGGGCCGGGCATGAGGCGACTGCTCGCGATCACCGCGCTGACCTTCGCGGCGCTGCTCGGCGCGGCGGGCCCCGCGTTCGCGCACAACACCCTCGTCGGCAGCGACCCCGCGGAAGGCGCGCAGCTGAGCTCCGGCCCCGCCGAGGTGCGGCTCACCTTCGACCAGCCGGTGCGCTCCGGCGAGGGCTACAACACGATCACCGTCGTCGGCCCGGACGGCAGCTTCTGGACCGACGGGCAGGTCCGCGTCGAAGGCACCGAGGTCGTCGCGCCGGTGCGCCCGCTCGGGCCGGCCGGCGAGTACACGATCGGCTACCGGGTGCTGTCCAACGACGGCCACCCGGTCAGCGGCAAGCGCGGCTTCACCCTGACCGAGGCGGGCACCGGCACCCCGGCGCCGCCGCCGGACGCCGACCGGGCCGAGCCCGACTCGGGCGGCGGGATGCCGATCTGGCCGTGGATCGCGGGGGCCGTGGTGCTCGTCGCGCTCGGCCTGGTGCTGGCGCTGCGGCTGGGCAGGTCGGGCGAGTAGCCGACCGGGCGGGCCGCTCCGGAAGGGGCGGCCCGCTCCCGCTCGGGAAGGTGCCACGTTCGGCGGTGCAGCGGCCGCCGAGCCGAACTAGAGTCGGACGATGCCGCGGAGCGCGCCCCCAGGAACGCCCGCGGCACTTCAGCCCGGCCGAACTCCGGGCTCGTTTTCCGCTGGGTGGAAAAGATCGGTTCGTCGCCGAACGGTCATTCGTGCTCGGTGAGCTGCTGCGCCCCGGACGAGGAGAGCGACTCCAACCGGCCCAGCGCACCCCGGCCGCGGCGTTCCAGCTCGCGCCGGCTGATCCAGCCGTAGGAGTAGTGCCGGTAGGCCTGGCTCAGCTGCACGAGCTCCGCGAGGTGGTCCACGGCGCGCTGCCGCGCTTCCCCGCTGAGCCCCGGCACCAGCCGGACCTCGCTGTTCACCACGTCGTCGAGCACCCGCGCCGAGTCCAGCGCCTTGCGCCCGCGCCAAGTGAGCTTGCGCCGCATCCGCGCGACGTTCCTGGTCATCACGTCCATCCGGGCCCCCCGTGCCGCAGACACTCACACATACGTATTACTTCAGACCTCGCTCGTCACCAAGAATCACCGACACGGCCCCCGCTCGTCGATGAACTTCGCCCGATCGTACGCATCAACCGCTACCTGTAGGGCTCCCACTGAGCCGCTGCGTCACCCTCCCGCATCGAGCGCAACCGGCTCCGCAGCTGGTCGCGCACCCCGGGGTTGCTGCGCAGGATCGGCAGCACGCTCACGGTGATCTTGAGCTCGCGCAGGTCCCGCAGCACCGGGAACCCGGACCACGCGGTGACGTCGAAGCCGTAGACCTCCGCCAGCCGGTGGTACCGCTCCGCGGGCGCGCCCAGCCGGAGCATGCCCACCGCCATCGGCGTCAGGTCCCACTCCGGCTGCCCCACGCACAACGAGTCCAGGTCGCACAGCAGCGGCCCTTCGGGCCCCGCGATCAGGTTGCCCAGGTGCGCGTCGCCGTGCACCACCGACGGCGGCAGCGGGAAGTCCAGCTCCGCCAGCCGCGCCTCCACGTCGTCGCAGCGCTGCTCCAGGAAGGCCCGGTCCGCTGCGTCCAGCTCCTCGGCGTCGGCCAGCCTCCGGCGCACGTCCGGCATCGGCTGCCAGCGCGGCAAGGTCGAGGGCTGCGGCAGGTCGTGCACCTGCCGCAGCAACCGGCCCAGGTCGGCGCCGTCCGGGGCGGGTCCCACCTCCGGGACCGCCTGCCACAACGTCGCCAGGTGCCCGCCGGTGCGCACCGGCTGCGGCACCCCCGGCAGCAACCGCACGGCGGGAACCCCGTGCTCGGCGAGCAACCGGCCGGCCTCCACCACGTTCACCGCGCGGTAGGCGAAGGACGGCGCGAGCACGATCCGGACGATCACCGGGTGCTCGCGCAGCAGGAAGACGCCGTTGTTGACGAACCGCACCAGCCGAGCGCCCCGCGGGTCGAGCCCCGCGGCCGCGCACACCTCCGCCAGTGCCAAAGCCAGTTTCGGCCGCGTGTAGCGGCCCTCCGCCGAGCGGGTCCCCGACGTCATCGGGGGCCAGCCCGGTCGTGCCGCTGCACCGCGCCCGGGAAACCGGCGCTGACCTGATCGCGCGAGGACCGCGCGCCGAACCGCCTGCCGCGCACCGGTCTCACGCCTCGCGGAAGCGGCGGATCTCTTCGGACAGGTCGCGGGCGTCGGAGTTCATCCGGTGCCGCCCGGCTTCCAGCTCCAGCGGCTTGAGCCGGTCGGCGACGCGGGCCGACTTGACCTTCTCGCCGATCTGCAGCGCCGACCGCCCGACCTTGATGCCCTCCTGGAGGTCACCGGCCCGGATGTGGTTGGTGGCCTGCAGGCTCAGCCCGAAGACGTGGGTCCGCTGCATGTCGGCGCCGTACGCCTCGTTGCACTTGATCGTCTCCGCGACGGCGAGCGGCGCGTAGCGGTCCGGATCGAACACGGCCAGCGCGTCGTGCGCCGAGCCGATCATCCCGTGCAGGTCGTTCTCGTTGAAGAACCGCACCCAGTCCGGGGCCTCGGCCACGTTCGCCCTGGCGAACTCGTCCTTGGTCCGGCCGACCATCTTCTGCACCTGGTCGGGCTTGTTGAGCATCCCGTAGGCCCAGGCCTCGTTCGCGCACAGCACCGCGACCGTCAGCGAGGAACCGGATTCCTGCGCGGCGATCTGGCCGAGCTGGAACAGCTTCAGCGCCTCGTTCGGTTCCTGGTAGTGCAGGTAGACGCGCCCCATCCGGTACAGCACGCTCGCCACGAGGCTGTCGTCCTCGGCCTGCTTGGCGAACTCCAGCGCCTTGCCGAAGTGGCCGCGCGCCGGGTCCAGCAGACCCGTGTCGAAGGAGGTCCAGCCCGCCAGGCTGTGCATGTCCGCCAGCGACACGTAGAGCTTGCGCTTGACCTGGTCGGACGCGTTGGCGTCGAGCAACTGCTGGGCCCAGGAGAGCTGGGCGACCACGGCGTCGCGGCAGGTGCCGCCGCCGTAGCGGTAGTCCAGGTCGCGCAACGCCTTGGTGGCCGCCTGGATCTGCTGCACGTCGGTCATGCCGATGCGCATCGGAGCAGGCGTCTGCACATTGCTCGGCACCCAGGTGCTCTCCTCCGTCCCGAAGACCGCGGCACCCATGGTCACCGCGGCCGCGTGGGACAGGAACTTCCGACGCTTCACCGACTCGTCCTCCTCAGCCTGGGGGCCGCTGTTCGACTTCGCGACCCTCATTGCCGTCGCCCCGTCGTAGGCGAGGCCCATGTACCCCCTCGGTATCCCGAGGCCGTCGGCGATTCGGGCCAGCACGTCATAAGCCATGACCTGGCGGCCCTTCAGGATCTCCGAGACCTCGGACTGCGACTGGCCCGTCGATGCCGCGATCTGGCGCTGCGAAACCCCGATCCGGCGCAGTTGCCGGTAGATCTCGCTGACGTTCCGCGCCGCCAACGCGTCCCGCATCTCACGGCCGTCCCAGACGTCTCGTGTAACGGGCGAGCCGTTCGAACCGATGGTGTTCATTTAGACCCCCTCACACTCTGCACGGGCGTCGGTCGCAGAGTAAGGGCACTTCGACGAGCCGGTGAAGTGCGTATCGGCAGAGGTGATCGGTGGGGGTGAAGTCCACCGACCGTTCGTCGTCGCCGTTGAGCCGGTCATCGCCTACCGGCTACCGCCCGCGTTCGACGCATTCCAATCTAGTCATCGGTAGCAACCGAGCACGGAGAGGAACCCGAACGGCAGTGGACGGGATGACGGAGTCCGACCCCCGGGGCGGCGTGGAGGTCACCGCGAACGCGGCGGTGCCCGAACAGGCCGGTTCCGCGGCGGGATCCCCCGACCGCCGTCGTTGGTGGCGGGTGCTGTGTCGCGACGTGGGGCACATCCGCCGCTACCTCACCGTGCTGGTCAACCGGGACAGGGTGGTTCTCGTCGGACCGCCCGGCCGCACCGTGGTGCTGTCGACCGATGGAGTCGGCGAGTTGAGCAGCGCACTACGGCGGGCCGCTGAGCAGGCGAGAAAGTGACGGTGAGGTTGCGGTGGACGAGATCTTGGGTCAGGTGCTGCGCAACGCGGTGTGGGAGCGGCTCGACGTGCTGAGCGAGCTGGCGAACCGCGCGGACGCCCCGTCCCTGCTGTCCGTGGCGCGTTCCGAACTCCCCCGGCTCACCGAGGGATGGCGGACGCTGCTGGCCGCGCACGACACCGACGACAAGGGCAACTGCATCGAGTGCTCTTCCCGATGGCGACCCCGCAGCGCACCGTGCTCGGTGTGGCGCTCGGCCTACGAGCACCTGGTCGCGGGAGCCCTCGCACCCCGTCCCGCACGGCACCAGCGACCGGCGCACGAGCTGCGCCCGGCGGCGCCGGTGCCGTAGACCGGCGGTCGCTCGGTCCCCCGGTCAGCACCACTCCCTCCCCGAACCGGACGGATCGAGCCACCGCCCCGGTGGCCGGCGAACCATCGCCGTGCACCCCCGACCACTGCAGTGGTCGTCGGCCACCACACAACTTCCAATTCCACAGTGGACGTGCTGGCGGCGCCCCGAAGGTCTCCTGATCCCCGAAGGCGTCCGGGCTCCCCCGAAGAGCTCCGATCCCCGCCCCGCTCCGAGTTCCCCCGAAGGACTCCGCGAGCTCAGGAGATCCGCCGCCGCACGAGTCTTCCGCGGGCCGGTGCTGCAGCACTCCCCTCCCCCGACCGGTACCGGTCCGCGGATTCCAACGACTCCGGTTCCCCTTTCCCCGAAGGGGCGCCGGGGTGGACGAGGGGTCCCGGTGCTCGTTTCCCCGGACGAGCGCCGGGACCTTTCTTGTCTTCAGACCCCGTCCGTCAGGTCCGGCCCGTCATTTGCGGCGCAGCCGAGCCGTGGCGGCGAACTCGGGGTCGAGGCGCATCCCGCCGCCCGCGCCGAGCCGGGTGTGCTCCGCGGGCACCGCGAACCACGGTTGCCGCGGCCCGAGCAGCGGCGTGTACACCGGCACGAATCCCCTGTCCTGCAACGAGACCGCGAAGTCGGCACCGATCCGGCCGCGCCGGTCCAGCGCGCCGGTGCCCTGCCACGGCAGCAGCCCGGACCCGCCGAGGTAGGTGAACCCGCAGCGGCCGGGCCGCGCGGCGCTGACGGTGAGCCGCACCCGGTTCGGGAACAGCAGCTCCTCGTAGCCGAGTTCCTCATCGACCCGCATCGTCGCCAGGTAGCGCACGACGGTGTGCCAGGCACGGCGCAGCACCTCCACCCGCGACTGCCGCAGCAGCGGCGGCACCGCGCCCCCGTCCAGGTCGTAGACGTTCGCGTAGACCGCGCGCGCCCAGTTCGCCCGGTCGACGCCCTCCGGCACCGACAGCGGGACGGAGAACACCACCGACATCAGCATTTCGCGGAACATCAGGACCGAGGCGGCGACCTCCTCCGGGACGCCGTCCGCGCGCCGGTCCACCTGGTCGAGGGTGCGCAGCGGGTCCTCGGAGATGTCCAGCCCGCGCAGCGCGTCCGCCAGCAGCCGCCGGTGCCGCGCGGTGCGCTCGGCCCGCTCGGCGGGCAGGTCCACGTCGAGCCGCCGGGCCGCGACCGCGTCCACCTCCTCGATGGTGGCCGCCTCCCCCAGCCCGGCGAGGTCGGCGTACTCGCGCAGGATCGCGCTGTAGGTGCCGGTGATCGACAGCGGCCGCGGCCGGAAGTGCCTGCCATCGGTGAGGATGCGGAACCGCAACCCCGGCGGGTGCACCGCGCTCGCCGCGCGCTGCATCTCGCGCAACCGCGCCAGCCCGCCGAACTCGGCGAGGTCGGGCAGCGGCCCGCTCGCCTTCAGCCCGTTCAGGCACTGCTTGATGGGGAAGCCCAGCAGCACCACGTCGATCGGTTCGCCCGCGCGCAGGAACGGTTCGACGTCGCGGCGCAGGTGCTCCACCTGGTAGTTGGACCGCGCCCCCTTGAGGAACTGCTTGCGGCCCAGCACGTGGTGCAGCGCGTGCACCACCCGTTCCCGGTGCTCCGGTTCGGGCGCGGGTTCGTCGAGCCGGAACCGGTCGCGGGCGGCGCGGGCCACCCGGTCTGCGGCGCGGTCGGCGTCGGCGAGGACGTGCCCGGCGAGCTCCAGCGCGGCGTCCCGGCCCAGGTGCACCGCCCAGCGCTGCGCCGAGCGGTTCGACCGCAGCGCGCCGATCTGCAGCTCCTCCAAGGAATGCGTGTGCGAGAGCAGGCCCGGGCCGGATCCGCCCGCGCGCGGCCGGGGTTCCACTTCGAAGGTGGCGATCGCCGGGGCGCCGTCCGGCAGCGGCCGTCCCGGGACGCGTTCGTGCACGAGCCCGGGCACTTCCACCGCGACGGCGAGCGCGCCGGGGAACTCCGCGACCAGCGCGGTGCGGTTGTCCCGCAGGTCGTCGAAGACGGCGACCACGTCGAGCTCGCCGAGCCCGCGCAGCCGCGCCACCTTCAGCTCCGGGATCGGCCGGGTGCGTTCGTCGGGCATGCACAGCAGCGGCGCGTCCGGCACGCCCGCGTCCCGCAGCACGGCCGCGGTGTGCTCGCGGACCCGTTCGCGGCGGCCGGTGCAGAACACGACCTGCCCGCCTGCGTCCCGGACGTCCCAGGTGAAGCGGGCCAACCCGGCGTTGACCTCGTCGGTGCGCAGCCGCTGCCAGGGCCGGGCGAAGGCGCGGAAGAACTCGGCGTGCACCGCTCGCCAGTCCACCGCCGGGTACTTCTCGGCCAGCCCGGTGCGGTCGAGGAAGGTGGGCCAGGTCGATTCGACGTAGGTCGGCAGCACCGGCAGCGCGTCCGGGTCGGCGAGCTCGGGGATGCCGTGCGGCGCGCCGGGCCGGGGCCCGGACACGGCGCGGGTGGCTTCGACGGTGCGCCGCAGCGGGACGATGCCGCACAGGTCGAGGTCGATGACCACGGTGGGGCGCGGGCGCTCCGGTTCCCAGCGGCGGCGCCGGGTCCGGTCCTGCACGGTGTCGAGCACCTGGCGCAGCACCTCGTGCTGGTCCGGGTCGACCGAGTGCGCGTGGGCGCGCAGGTCGGTGCGGGCCAGCAGCCGCGCGGTCCGCCGGTCGAGGTGCCGCAGCTCCTGGTCGAGCACCCGGTCGATGCCGGCGCGCACCGATTCGCCGCGCGGCAGCGGGTAGCCGATGCGGCGGAAGCCGTCGGCGAGTTCGGCGAGCACCGCGAGCAGCGCCCGCGCGGCGGAACGCACCGCCTGCTCGTCGGGTTCGGCGACGGCGGCGGAGGTGACGACGCGCCCGGTGGCCTCCAGCTCGGTGGACAGCTCGAAGGCGAGCGGGGCGGAGTCCGCGCCGTCCGCCGCGAACAGCGCGGTGCGCCGGTGCTCCAGCGCGTGCCGGAAGGCCCGCAGCGGTGGGCGGACGAAGTGCTCCAGGAAGAACCCGAGCTCGTGCTCCCGGTGCCCGAAGCGGTTGTCGATGACCAGCCGCAGCAGCCCGGGCGCCCCGTCGGGTCCCGGCGCCAGCAGCGCGTCCGGCCGCACCGCGACGGTGCCGCCGGGGTGCTGCGGATGCGGCGGAGACGGCAGCGCACCACCGCGCGGGCCGGTCTCCGCGCCACGGCGCGCGGGTCCGGGGACGACGGTGGCGCAGTGCATCCGCAGCACCGGGTCCTCGCGCACCGCGCGCGGCAGCGGATCATCGTCGGGGCCGGTGCGCGGCGGGAGCGCCGCACCGAGGGTGCCGGTGAGCGCCCGCAGCCAGTCGGGGTCGTGGTGCCGCCGCCTGCGGCGCAACCGGACCAGCAGCCGGTACAGCTCGGCCCAGGTCGGTTCGGGACCGAGCGGCAGACCGTCGCCCGCGCCGTCGCCGACGAGCCGGAACTCCCCGCCGTGCCGGCGCAGGCGCAGCCGGTACCCGCCGTCGTGCAACATCCGGTCGGCTTCCGGCACCGGCAGCGGCGACCACAGGTCCTGGGCCGGCCGGTCCGTCCACATCGGGACCAGTGCGGCCGGGAGCGCTGCGGTGCTCGGCCGGGAGACCGGCGTGTGCGCGGTCACCGGGCGAGCTGGCGCGGTGCCGGCGCGGGGAACGCGCGCGGGCCGGGCGGAGCGGGGTGGTGGTGCGCCGCCGGAATTCTGCTGGGGGCGATCCGGTCCTGGCCGGCGGTGCGCCCCGGCGCGAAGTCGCGGGGAGTGCGGATGCGGGGAGAACCAGGCGCGACGCCGCAGTAGCTCACGATCACCTTTCCATCACAGCTCGGGGAGGTCGACTCACGCTAGATAGTGACAATGCGCGTCGGCAACGTGACCGAATGCATACGCCCGTACCGTAACCCCGACCCGATAGCAGTGACCTGGAACACTATGGGGGTGATCTGGATCCGCAAGGCACCCCTTCCGCCGAGCGGGACGCCCCCGCCCGGCGGCACCCCTTCGGTGGACACCGGCCCCGGCATGTCCACTGCCTGCGCGGACGGACCGCGCGGCACACTGGGGCCCGATCGACCGAGCGCTGCACACCGTCGTCCCGCACCACCCCCGATCCGGAACGACGAGCACCGGCGCTCCGGCCGGGAGCGCGGTTCCGCCCGCGCGCGAACCGGCTCCGAGGATGGTGATCTCGTCGATTGAGATGATCTCGGACGCAAGGACCTGGGATGATCTCGCGGCGGGACCGCAACGGGGAGTACGCCGACCGTCCACCGCGCCCCCCGCCGGACGCCCCTCCCACGACGGTCCGCACGAGTGATCAAGGAGACGCCTTGTCCGCCGAAGTCGCACCGCTGCGGCGCAAACCCGTCCAGCAGCGCAGCACCCAGCGCGTGGAGAAGATGCTGGAGTCCTGCGCCCAGCTCATCGACGAGCTCGGTTACGAAGGGGTGACCACCACCCTGATCGCCGAACGCGCCGGCGTCGCCGTCGGCTCGCTGTACCAGTTCTTCCCGGACAAGCGGGCGGTCGTGCAGGAGCTCACCCGGCGCAACCTGAACCGCTTCGTGGAGGCGATCGGCGAGCGCTTCGCCACCGCCGAGCTCGCGAACTGGTGGGACGCGGTGGACACGGTGATCGACGTGTACATCACCATGCACCGCGACGTGCCCGCGTTCAGCAGGCTGCACTTCGGCGACGTGGTGGACCTGCGGCTGCTCGACGAGAGCAAGGACAACAACGCGGTGATCGCCGACAAGCTCGTCGCGCTGCTCGGCGAGCGGTTCCCGCTGGACGGCGAGCAGCTGCTGCTGCCGCTGTCGGTGGCCGTGGAAGCGGCCGACGCGGTGCTGAACCTGGCGTTCCGCCGCGACCCGGCGGGCGATCCGCAGCTCGTCGCCGAGACCAAGGAACTGGTGCGCGGCTACCTGTCGAACCGGATGCCCGACGATCAGCCGAACGACATGCCCTCGCCCCGGTAGGTGGGCACGGCGCCGACCAGCTGGTTCCCCTCCACCAGGTGGTACTGGGCGAACCGCTCGGCGAGCTCGCCCGCCTTCGCGTGCCGCAGCCACACCCGGTCGCCGATCCGCAGCCGCCGCGCCGCCGCCCCGGACACCGGGGTCTGCACCTCCCCGGCCCCTTCGGCCGCGGTCAGCTTCAACCCGCGCGGCAGGTGCACGCTCGGCGCCCGGCTCGGCCCGGTGGGGCCGGAGGCGATGTAGCCGCCGGTGAACAACGTGGCGAACGACCGGCTCGGCCTGCGCACCACCGGCAGCGCGTAGAGCACGGCGGGACGCGGCCGGAACGCCCGGTAGGCGTCGAACAGGGTCGGCCCGATGAGCCCGGAACCGGCGGCGATCTCGGTGACGCTGCGCTCGGCGCCGGTCGTCTCGATGCTGCCGGTGCCGCCGCCGTTGACGAACTCCAGCGGCGCCACCGCGCGCACCCGGGCGACCGCATCGGCGCGGCGTTCGGCGAGTTCGGCGGCGGACCGGCGCTGCATCCAGCGCAGCGCGGACGCGAGCAGCGGTTTCCCGGGCGGGGCGTCGCCGAGCCCGGCGATCTGCCCTTCGTAGGCCATGATCCCGACCAGCCGGAACCCGTCGCGCCGCACGATCCGCTCGGCGAACCGGCGGGCCCGGGCCGGGGTGTGCACCGGCGACCGGCGGGGGCCGACGTGCGCGATCCCGCCGGGGATCGGGTGCCAGGCGGCGTCGAGTTCGAGGCAGACGCGCAGCGGTTCGCGGTGCGGCCCGACGACGTGGTCCACGTGGTCGAGGTGCTCCTCCGAGTCGACCAGGAGGGTGATCGCCGCGGCGGCGGCCGGGTCGGCGGCGAGCGCCCGCAGCGCAGCGCGGTCGGCGGTCGGGTACGCGACGAGGATGTCGTCGGAGGCGCCTTCCCGGTGCAGCCAGAGCGCTTCGGCCAGGCTGTAGGCCATCAGCCCTTCGAACCCGGGGGTGCCGAGGACCCGGCCGAGCAGGTCCCGGCAGCGCACGGACTTGGACGCGACCCGGATCGGGGTGCCGGCGGCGCGGCGGCGCAGGTCCGCGGCGTTGTGCCGGAACGCGTCGAGGTCGACGACGGCGAACGGCGGGTCGAGGTCGCGGGTAGCCCGGTCGAGCCTGGCGCGGTCGGCTTCCGGGTCGGGCTGCGGTGAGGTGTGGGCCACTCCGCCACGGTAGGCGGCCGGGGGTTGTTATGTGAATCTCATTCACTTAATTTCTTCGGCACCGCCGCCGCACCGGCCTCGAGCAGCAGCACCGCCCGGGCCACCAGGAGGTCTGCCGCAATGCCTCGACCAGGTTGGACGAACTGGGCCCGCACCGTCAGCCGCGCACCCGGCGGCACCGCCCGGCCCCGCGACGTCGCCGAAGCCGCCGTCCTGCTGCGCACCGCCGCCCGCGGCGGCCGCACCGTGCGCCCCCTCGGCAGCGGGCACTCGTTCACCGGCGTCGGCGCCCCCGACGACGGCGCGCTCGCCCTGGACCTCGCGCACTGGAGCGGCATCGAGCGCGTCGACCCACCGCACGTGACGGTCCGCGCGGGCACGCCGCTGCACCGGCTCAACCACGAGCTCGGCGAGCTCGGGCTCGCACTGCCCAACCTGGGCGACATCGACCGGCAGACCGTGGCGGGCGCGATCTCCACCGGCACGCACGGCACCGGATCCGCGCTCGGCGGGCTCGCCACCCAGGTCACCGGGCTGGAGCTGCTGCTCGCCGACGGGCGGACGGTGCGCTGCTCGGCGACCGAGCACCCCGACCTGTTCGCCGCCGCCCGGATCGGCCTCGGCGCGCTCGGCGTCCTCACCAGCGTCACGCTGCGCTGCGTCCCCGCGTTCCACCTGGTCGCCGACGAACGGCCGGAACCGCTGGACGAGGTGCTGGAGCGGTTCGAGCCGCTCGCCGCGGACAACGACCACTTCGAGTTCTACTGGTTCCCGCACAGCAGCCGGACGCTGGTCAAGCGCAACAACCGGCTGCCGGCCGGGGCCACACCGCGGCCGCTGGGCAGGCTCCGCGACTTCGTCGAGTACGAAGTGGTGGAGAACCGGGCGTTCAGCGCGCTCTGCCACCTCGGCCGGTTGCAGCCCCGGCTGGTGCGCCCGCTCAACCGGTTCTGCGCGGCGACCTGGTCCGCCCGGCACTACAGCGACCACGCGCACCGGGTGTTCGTGACGAAGCGGCGGGTGCGGTTCCTGGAATCCGAGTACGCGGTACCGCGTGCCGCGCTGCCCGACGTCCTCGGCGAACTGCGGGCCGCGGCCGCCCGGCTCGCCGAACCGGTGATGTTCCCGGTCGAAGTGCGGGTCGCCGCGGCCGACGACATCTGGCTGTCCACGGCGCACCGGCGGCCGAGCGCCTACATCGCGGTGCACCAGTTCACCGGAATGCCGCACCGCGAGTGGTTCGAGGCGTTCTGGTCGATCGCGGACGCGGCGGGCGGGCGCCCGCACTGGGGGAAGATGCACCGGCTCACCGCCGACGACCTGCGGGAGCGCTACCCGCGCTTCGACGACTTCCGGGCGTTGCGGGCCGAGCTGGATCCGGGCGGGCTGTTCCGCAACCGGTACCTGGACCGGGTGCTGGGCTGAACGGGCTCCCCGCGATCTCCCGGCACGCGTCGGCGGGCGACGACCGGCGGAGATCGCGGGAAGCCGCCCGGTCAGGCGACGGCGGCGCGCACCGCGTCGACGACCGGCACGTCCCCGTTGATCAGCGTGAGGACGCGACCGGTCGACTTCGGCTCGTCCAGCAGGGCCACCAGCACGGCGGCCACGTCCGCGCGGGTGATGTCGTCCCGGCGGGTCCGCTCCGCGAGCTCGACCCGGCCGGTCGGCGCGTCGTCGGTGAGCGAGCCCGGGCGCAGGATCGTCCAGTCCAGGTCGCGCGCCCGCAGGTCCTGCTCGGCGGCGAGCTTCGCGTCCAGGTAGGCGCTGAACACCTCGCCCACGTCCGCGGGCTTCGGCTGGTCCACGTTGATCGCGCTCACCTGCAGGAAGCGCCGCACGCCCGCTTGCTGCGCGGCCTCGGCCAGCAGCACCGAACCGGCGCGGTCCACGGTGTCCTTGCGCTCGATGCCGCTGCCCGGCCCGGCTCCTGCGGCGAACACGACCCCGTCCGCACCGGTCAGCTGCGCGGCGAGGGTGGCCGCGTCGGTGGACTCCAGGTCGAGCACCACCGGTTCCGCCCCGTCGGCGCGCAGGTCGTCGGCGTGCGCCGGGTCGCGGATCAACCCGACCGCCGTGTCACCCCGCTCGGCGAGCAGCCGCCCGAAGTGGCGGGCGATCTTCCCATGTCCTCCGGCTACCACGATTCGCATGCCCCCACCCTAGGTCCGGGCGCGCGGCCACCGCGCGCTCCGGACCGGGCGTCAGCTGCGGGACGGAGCCGGGGCCTCCGCGGCGAGCAGCTGCTGGTAGACGACCTCGTTGACCCAGCGGGACACGGCGGTGTGCTCGATCGGCGGGGCGTCCGCGAAGGAGCGGCCCGGCAGTTCGACCTGCACGTCGTCGGCCTCCGCGCTGAGCACGGCCACGCCGAACTGCCGCGCCCGGATCAGGCAGGTGGACATGAAGTCCTGCGCCAGCGTCACGCTCTTCGGCACGATGATCGCGGTGCTGGTGAACCGGGCGAACGGCACGGCCGCGGTGAGCGCGGTGCGCCAGTGCCTCGCCGGCGCGAGCATCCCGACCAGGTGCGCGCTCGGCGGCGGCACCCGGCCGTCCATCTCCGGCCACACCCAGGTCGCTATCTCCGCGCGGTCCAGCACCGGCTCGCTGCCGAAGCACAGCCGTTCGGCGTGCGCGTCGGGGACGAGCTCGGCGACCGGCACCACGTGCCTGCCGAGCATCTTCACCGGCGGCAGCACCGTGCCCGACCAGGCGAGGGCGTCGGCCGCCAGCGAGGTCAGCCTGCCGATGGAGGCCGGTAAATCGAGCGGAGATCGTGCGTGGGTAGAGCTGATCCGGACCTCGTTGTCGACCGTGGCACGTCCCGGCATTCCGGTCACGGCTCCCCGCCTCCCTCGATGCACTGGCTGCAACAAAAAGTGCTCACTCGCCCGGCACTCGTTCTTCCCAGGCAGTTCGACTAAAACAGGTCGAGGGCGATTCCTCTGCGCTGACGCGGTGCTCCTGCGACCGGCGGCGGCGAGCGGTCGGTGACCGGTCGGTGAGCGGTTCAGCGACTTCAGTCCGGCGGTGCGGCCAATCAGGTGACGCTCGGAAGGGGATGATTCCGCGATCCGCGAACGCGGCTCAACCAGCGTCGGAACGGGCCGGATCGTGCTCGGCCAGTCGTTTCCCGATCGTCTCCGCCGCGGGGAGCAACGGCTTGACCAGCTTGGAATGTTCGGTCCGGACACTGCGTGCGACCAAGCCGAGCGCGGCGACGACCGCGCCCCCGCCGCCCCGCACCGGAACCGCCACCGAGCAATTACCGAGCGTCATCTCCTCCGACGTTCGCGCGAACCCCCGACTGCGCACGGCCTGCAGCTCCCGCGCCAGCCTGCCGGGCTCGGTGATCGTGTAGGGCGTGTGCCTGGTCAACCCGCCCTCGCAGTACTCCTGCACCACCCGCGCGGGCGCGTGCGCGAGCAGCACCCGGCCCACGCCGGTCGGGTGCAGCGGCAGCCGGCCGCCGGCGCGCGAGATGATCGGGACGGAACGGGGCGCGGCCAGCTTCTCCACGTAGAGGGCCTCCCACCGGTCGCGCACCGCCAGGTGGACGTTCTCCCCGGTCAGCTCGCACAGCTCCTGCATCAGCGGCAGCGCCGCCGCTCGCAGCGCGGTGTGCACCGGGGCCAGCAGGCCGATCTCCCACAGCCGCAGCCCGATCTCATAGCACCCGTCCGCGGCGCGCTGCACCGCGCCCCAGGACTCCAGCTCGCCGACGAGCCGGTGCGCCGTGGCCAGCGGGATCCCGGCACGACGGGCGATCGCGGTCAGCGTGAGCCTGGTGTGCTCGATGTCGAACGCGGTGAGCACGCTCAACGCGCGCCCCGTCACCGAACGCCCCGCGTCCCGGCTGTTGCCCGCCATCCCGTCCTCCCGGCCGGCTCCTCGTCACGCTTCCAGCCCAGCACAGTCCCGCTCGGCAGCCAAGGGCCGTTCGCCGAGCCCGGTGGCCGGGCGGCCGAAGAGGTCGAACGCCGGCCTCGGACGTGCGGTCACCGCTCCCCCGCGGCCGGGCGGCGGACGCGTCCGCTCCCCGCCGCCCCGGGCGGGTGCGGTCACCAACCGAGACCGGTCGGTTCACTCCACCGATATCTACTGATCGCACACCATCGCGGTTAGCGTTCACCGGACCGCCAGGCTCGGGGAGGCGCGATGCGGGAAACGGTGTACTGGCTGGTCGGGCCGGGTGCGAAGGTGCGGCACGCGGTGGAGTTCGCACCGGGCGCGTTCCCCGGTGGCCAGCTGCTGCCCACCGTCTGCAACCGCTGGATCAAGGTGCCCTTCGCCGGCCGGGACGCGGCCGTGGACGCGATCACCGCGCGCTGCCCCGATTGCACCGACACCGTCCGCCCGCACCAGCCCTGCGAAGTCACCTGGAACGCCTGAGCACCTGCACCGGACCCGGTCCGGGAAGCGCTCCGATCGGCGGGCAGGGCTTGATCACTCCGGCAAGGCCAGATCACTCCGGCAGGGCTTGATTACTCCGTCAGGGCCTGATTACTCCGTCAGGGCCTGATGTCGACCGCGTCCTTGCCCGTAGTACCGAATCGGTGAATGCTGGTCGGCAGCGGAATCCACTGGGGGCAGTCGATTCCAGCCGTCGATCGAATCCGACGAAGCCGAATCGGAACGATGCGAATCGGAATCCGATTCCTCTTACCACCGAGCGACGCAGCCACCGAGCGACGCAGCCACACTGGGGGAACATGTGTCCACTGGAACGACGGATGACGCCCACGAACACCTCGACACCGCACTCCTGATCCCGGCAGCATCCCGGACGAGGACTGGGAAAAACGCGCTCTCGCGGAATTCGAGCAGCGAATGCTGGATGCCGGAGAACCGTTCCCGTGCATCTTCGGCGTGGACGCGGTGCGCCGCGGCACGCTGCGCTACGCGTTCGTGCGCCGCGGGCGGCACCGCGCCTCGGACCTGGTGGCCGCACTGCGCGAGTACGCGGACGGCTGCGCCGGACTGGGACGCCGCACCTCGCTGGTCACCTTCTTCGAGCACGATGCCGAGATCCGCGGCCTCCCCGCGCACTGGGCGGAGTTCTGGCGACTGCTCCGCACCGTCCGCGACGCCGACGAACAGCCCTGGCCCGCCGGTATCGACCAGGACACCGAGAGCCCCACGTGGGAATTCTCCTGCTTCGGGAAATCGTTCTTCGTGGTCGCGAACACCCCGGCGCACGAATTGCGGAGAAGTCGACACCTCGGCCACTTCGCGATCACCTTCCAGCCGCGCTTCGTGTTCGACGGGCTGTCCGCGGACACGACCGCGGGGAGGAATGCGCGGAGCATCATCCGGGAGCGGCTCGACAGGTACGACCGAGTCGCACCGCATTCCGGGCTCGGTGATTTCGGGGAGCCGGGAAACCGGGAGTGGATCCAGTACTTCCTGCCCGATACCGACCGAGGAATCCCAGCGGAGCAGCGGTGCCCGCTGTCCGCGCGAACGGAAGGAACCACCATGACCGGTCCGGCGATCATCGACTCCGAGGCGCTCCCGTTGCCCGGTGAGCTGGAATCACTGCTGCCCGACCAAGGTGCCGTCGAGCTCCAGCACGACGGGCCGGGGAAGACCTTCAGCTGGCACGAGCACAGCGTCGACGAGCGGTTGTACGTGATCCGGGGCGAGCTCACCCTGTTCTGGCACGACCCCGCGACCGGCTACCACGAGCGGCGCTGCTCACCCGGCGCGGTGATCGCGCTGCCCGCGGGAACCGTGCACGGGTCGACCGCAGGTCCCGGCGGCGCCTACTACGTGATCCGCCCGATGGGCCCGAACCCGGAAACCCGGTTCCTCCCCGAGCAGGACTGGCCGCACCCGCTGCCCGGCGAGGAGGGCAGCTGACGCAGCCGGCCGCCCGGTGCGCCCCGCCTGCGGCCGGGCCGGTCACGTCCATCGGCCGCGGACCAGTCCCACGCCCGCACCCGCGGCGAACAGCGCCATCGGGTAGCCGATGGTGATCAGGTCGAACCCGACCAGCGCCACGACGAGCAGGCACACCGCGAGGACGATCCCGAACGCCCTGGCGGCCGCACCGTCCGCGACCTTCCCGTACACCGCCGCGCACAACACGTAGAGCAGGAAGAAGTTCTGCCCCGCGACCTCGAACATGCCGGTGACCGTGATCAGGCCGGTGGCCGAGCACAGCACCACCAGCAGGAACAGGCCGACCGTGGCGAGGACCGCCCGCCGCGGCACTCCGCCGACCCGGCTCACCGCCGCCAGCGAGCGGGGCAGCAACCCCTGGTCCGCGCTCGAGTAGACGAGCCGGGAAGCGCCCCACACCGCGCCGACCAAGTTGGCGGCGAGGATCAGCACCCCCAGCACGGAGACCAGCGTGGCCGCGGTCGGGGAGAACGCCGTCTCCACCAGTTCGGCCAGGGGTGCGGTCTCGACCCGCGGCGAGGAGGGGTCCAGCACCGCCTGCACACCGGCCGCGAGCAGCAAGTACACCCCGATCACGATCAGGAAGCTCAGCGCCACCACGCGCGGGAAGTCCCGGCGCGGATCGCGGTACTCACCCGTGGTGAACGCGATCATCTCCCAGCCGGTGAAGCCGAAGAAGACGATGCCGACCACGGTGAAGGCGTGTCCCCAGCCCTCCGGCCCGAAGTCCGGCGGGCTGAACTGCGCGCCCGGCGCGAACAGCCCCAGCGCGCCTACCGCCAGCAACGCGGCGGTCAGGACTGCTGCCAGCACGGTCTGCACCCGCGCGGACAGCGCCGTGCCCGCCGTGAGCATCGCCGCGACCGGCAGGAGCAGCACCACCGCCCCGATCCACGCCTGCGACGCCGGCCAGTTCAGCGCCGCCGCCAGGTACCCGCCACCGCTGAGCGCGATCGCCGGGATCCCGAGGCCGAAGGTGCCGATCAGCACGACCTCCACGCCCGCCGCGCTGATCCGGCCGAAGCCGGCCCCGGCGAAGCCGGCGATGCCGCCCGCGGACGGGAACCCCGCCCCCAGCCTGGCGAACACGAAGATCAGCGGGAGGGTGATCACCGCCGCGAGCACCCAGCCCAGCAGTGCGTCGTTCCCGGCCTCGCGCAACGCCGCACCGGGCAGCACCAGCGCGCCGCCACCGATCACCGTGGTGACCGCGAGGGCCGTGGCGGGGACCACCGTGAGGTGGCGGCGCAGCCCGGCCGGCGGGCTTTCGGTGGAGTTCGCACCTGTCGTGTCGCGCACTGTGAGGAACCTCGCTTCCACCCGGATCCGATCGACTCCAGCTTGCTGGCGACGGACAGATGAGAAAAGCGAATTGTTCTAAGCTCGACCAAGTAGCACTTCTCATCTATTCGTGAGGGCCTGCGTGAACCTCGAACGCCTGCGGCTGCTGCACGCGGTCGCCACCGAAGGATCGGTCGCCAGGGCCGCCGCCACGCTCGTCGTCACCCCGTCGGCCGCGTCGCAGCAGCTGGCGAAGCTCGAGAAGGAGACCGGTCAGCGGCTGCTGGCGCGGGACGGGCGCGGGGTGCGCCTCACCGACGCCGGTCACCGGCTGGTGGACCACGCCAAGCGGATCCTCGCCCTGGTCGAAGAAGCCAGGGCTGATCTCGAAGAACACCGCGGCCGGGTTTACGGCACGCTCGCCGTGGCCTCCTTCGCCACCGCCGCCAGGGGCCTGCTCCCCGAAGTCATGGCCCGGATGGCGGCACGCCACCCCGAGCTGTGCGTCGAACTGCGCGAGCAGGACCCGGGCGAGTCGATCCCGGCGGTGGCCCGCGGTGCCGTCGACGTCGCCCTGGTGCAGGACTGGGCGACGGAGCCGCTGGTCGTGCCGGACGGCTTGGCGACGACCGCGCTGTTCGACGACCAGGTGGACGTGGCGCTGCCCGCCGAGCATCCTTCGGCCGGGCGCGAGCAGATCGATCTCGACGAGGTCGCGGGCCAGCGGTGGATCAGCTGGCCGTCCGGTTCGATCTGCCACGCCTGGCTGCTGCACACGCTGCGCAGCCGGGGCGTCGAACCGCTGATCGCGCACACCGTGGCGGAGCACTCCACGCAACTGGCGCTGGTCGCCGCCGGCCAGGGCATCGGGATCATCCCCCGTCTCGGCCGCGGCCGGCTGCCCGGCGGAGTGCGGGTGGTGCCCGTGCGCCCGGCGCTGTCCCGGCGGGTCCACGTGGTGTGGCGCACCGGCGCGGGCCGGCGTCCCGCGATCCGGGCCGTGCTGGACGTGCTCACCACCACTCCCCCGGGCTGAACGGCGTCCGGAACGACGAAAGGCCCCCGGTTGAACCGGGGGCCTTTCGCTGGTGGGCGAGGAGGGAGTTGAACCCTCACGTCCTTACGGACACACGGACCTGAACCGTGCGCGTCTGCCATTCCGCCACTCGCCCGTGGCTTGGTCGAAGCTTATCCTGCCCGCTTCGGCCGTCTGCACCGGGGTCCGTTCCACCTGACTGGTGTTCCGCGCCCCCGTCGTGCTGGCTGGGAAAGATTAGCACCCCGCCGGAGGTGACTTTCAGCGGGGGTGGCACGAGTTGGGAACTGGTCGGTGTCCCGCCCCGTTGACCCAGATACGATGGGTGCCGGAGTCGTACGCGTGGAGGGGATTGTCGTGGGCCTCGTGCAGCGCTTCGAGCGCAAGCTCGAAGGCATGGTCGGCAATGGCTTCGCGCGCGTGTTCGGCGGGAAGGTGGTCCCGCAAGAGGTCGCGCAGGAC
This sequence comes from Saccharopolyspora sp. 7B, assembly GCF_020177435.1. Classification (NCBI taxonomy): domain Bacteria; kingdom Bacillati; phylum Actinomycetota; class Actinomycetes; order Pseudonocardiales; family Pseudonocardiaceae; genus Saccharopolyspora; species Saccharopolyspora sp. 7B. Next base: position 35,187 of record NZ_JAIUKC010000092.1, read on the forward strand.
CTGCAGCGTGAGGCTGAGGTCCAGCTGCGGGAGCTCGCGGGGGGCCGCCTGCTGGCGTGCAACCACTACGTGGTGCTCCTCAGCCCGTCCGACCACGAACGGCTCACCGGTGATGAGGCCCGGGTGACCGACCTCCTCACCGACTGCGTTCAGGAGCACCTCACCGAGCAGGGGTGGGACACATATGGTGACGTCGTAGTCTCCCTGGAGCGCTCTGAGACGCTGCACACGGGACAGTTTCGTATCAAGTCGTCAGTCGACCCCGACATCAATCGGCGGACGGCAAACCCTCGTACCGCAGGAGACCGACCCATGAGCCAGCCACCCGGCCACTACCCCCAGGGAGATCCGTACGGCCAGCAGCAGGGGCAGTACGGCTACGACCAGGGCTACGGCCAAGGTCAGTACGGGCAGGACCCCAACTACGGCTACGGCCAGCAGCCCGGTTACGACCAGGGCTACGGCCAGCAGCAGCAGCCTGGCTACGGCCAGCAGCCGCCGCAGCCGGGTTACGACCAGGGCTACGGACAGCAGCCGGGTTACGGGCAGCAACCCGGCTACGACCAGGGCTACGGGCAGCAGCCCGGTTACGACCAGGGCTACGGCCAGCCCCAGCCGGGGTACGGCCAGCCCCCGCAGCCGGGTGGCGGTTACCCGCCGAGCACCCCGGGCGGTTTCCCGCAGCAGCCGGGCTACGACCAGGGCTACGGCCAGCCGCAGGGCTACGACCCCGGTTACGGGCAGCAGCCCGGTTACGACCAGGGCCAGGGTTACGGCCAGCAACAGCCCGGTTTCGACCAGGGCTATGCTCAGCCGCCGCAGCCGGGTTTCGACCAGGGCTACGGACAGCCCGGTGGGGCCTACCCGCCGAGCGCTCCGGGTGGCTACCCGGAGGCGCGCCAGCAGACGGCGATGCTGCAGCTCGACGACGGTTCCAACCGCTCGTACACGCTGCAGCACGGCTCGAACGTGATCGGTCGCGGTCAGGAAGGCCAGTTCCGGCTCCCTGACACCGGTGTGTCCCGCAAGCACATCGAGATCACCTGGGACGGCATGTCCGCGATGCTGGCGGATCTCGGTTCGACCAACGGCACCACGGTCAACGGCACCCCGGTGCAGACTTGGCAGCTGGCGGACGGGGACGTGATCCGCGTCGGCCACTCCTCGTTGGTGTTCCGCAGCCAGGGCTGACCCGTCGGTCCCGGCTCACAAGACGGAGTAGGAGCGTTCACAACAAGTGCCAGAGCTGGTGATTCAGCTGACCAGAGCAGGGTTCCTAGCCCTGCTCTGGTTGTTCGTGCTGGCCGCGCTTCGCGTGGTTCGCTCCGATCTGTATTCCGCCTCCGGCATGCGGGTGTCGATGCCGGGGGCGGGCAAGACGTCGAGCAAGCAGGCCCGCGGCAAGAGCAAGGCGCCACGGCAGATGGTCGTGACGCACGGTCCCCTCGCGGGCACCCGCATCTCGCTCGAAGGTCGGCCGATCATGATCGGCCGGGCCGACGACTCCACGTTGGTGCTGGACGACGACTTCGCGTCGACCCGGCATGCTCGGTTGTCGCTCCGCGGCACCGACTGGTACGTGGAGGATCTAGGCTCCACTAACGGCACATACCTCGATCGGGCGAAGGTCACGGGAGCCACGAAGGTCCCGCTCGGCGTTCCGATCAAAATCGGCAAGACGGTGATCGAGCTGCGCTCATGACCCTCGTCCTTCACTACGCTGCCCGCAGCGACCGCGGCCTGGTGCGCTCGAACAACCAGGACTCGGTCTACGCCGGCCCACGACTTCTCGCCCTCGCGGACGGCATGGGAGGCCATGCCGCCGGTGAGGTCGCCAGCAAGGTCGTCATCGCGGCCCTAGCGCCGCTCGACGACGACGAACCCGGTGACGACCTGCTCGGACACCTCCGCCAAGCGGTGCTGTCCGGCAACGGTGCGATCTCCGAGCTCGTCTCCCAGGACCCCGACCTCGACGGCATGGGGACCACGCTGACCGCGGTGCTGTTCGCGGGAAGCAAGCTGGGGCTGGTGCACATCGGCGACTCCCGCGCCTACATGGTGCGCGACGGCGAGCTATCCCAGATAACCCACGACGACACCTTCGTCCAGTCGCTGATCGACGAGGGCCGGATCACCGAGGAGGAGGCCGCCAACCATCCGCAGCGCTCGTTGCTGCTGAAGGCGTTGACCGGCCACGAGGTCGAGCCCAGCCTCGCCGTGCGCGAGGCCCGGGCGGGCGACCGCTACCTGCTCTGCTCCGACGGCCTCACCGGTCCGGTCAGCGAGGAGACGATGGCCGACGCCCTGCGGATCCCCGATCCGCAGGCCTGCGCCGACCGCATGATCGAGATGGCGTTGCGCGGCGGTGGCCCCGACAACGTCACCGTGATCATCGCGGACGTCGTGGACGTCGAATTCGGCGAGGACGCCCCGATCGTCGGCGGCGCCGCGGGAAACGGAGAGGAGGATCCGCAGCCGGACTCTTCGGCGGCCCGCGCGAGCGCGGCCACCATGCCGAAGCCACAACCGCAGCGGTACGAAACAGCCCCCCCTCCTGACCAGGGCACGCACCGGCGAGGCTGGCTGCGTGCACTCTTCGTCGTAGCCGCCGCGATCGTCGTGCTCGTGGGAGCGGGCCTGGTCGGGCGATGGTGGCTGCTCCAGCAGTACTACATCGGCGTCAACGAGGCCGACGACGTGGTGATCTTCCAGGGCCTCCAGGGCAGCGTCCTCGGCGTGTCGCTGCGCTGGCAGGTCGAGGACTCCTGCCCGGAGGGCTCCGCACCGGACTGCCAGCCGATCGGCATCAACGATCTGCAGGAAGCCCGGCGCACCGACGTGCGCAGCGGCATCACCGACGTGGACGGGCTCGACTCCGCGCGCGACGCGATGCGGCGGCTGCGGATGACCGCGCTGCTGCCGCAGTGCGAGGAACCCGACCCGGCTCCCCCGGTGAACTCGCCCTCGACGCCGCCGGAACCACCCGCGCCCCCGGGGCAGACCACGGAGCCGGGCGAACCGTCCGCACCCGGTGCTCCCCCGTCGCCGACCGACACACCGCTGGCGTCGGCTGAGCAGACTCCCGGGGTCACCTGTCGGACGGTGAGCTGATGTCCCAGCCGGGCACGTCCGCCGAAAGCACCTCCGGCTCGAACACGGCCTCGTCGGGCGACACCCGGCGGGGCACCGAGCTGTTCCTGCTGGTGTGCAGCGCGGTGATCGTCACCTTCGCGCTGATGCTGGTCGAGATCAGCCAGGAGAACACGATCACGCGCCAGCTGTTCATCTACGGCGCCGCGTACCTCGCGCTGTTCGGTGGCGCGCACGTCGCGGTGCGCAAGTGGGCTCCGTACGCGGACCCGCTGATGCTGCCGCTGGTCGCGCTGCTCAACGGCCTCGGGCTGGTGATGATCCACCGGATCGACATCGCCAAGGAGACCGAGTACGCGGTGCGGCAGATCGCGTGGCTGACGCTGAGCCTCGTCCTGTTCGCGCTGGTGCTGGCCTTCATCAAGGACCACCGCGTACTGGCGAAGTACAGCTTCACCTGCGGTTTCGTCGGGCTCGTGCTGCTCGCGCTGCCCGGCCTGCTGCCGAGCGCCATCTCCGAGGTGAACGGCGCCAAGCTGTGGATCAAGTTCGGGCCGCTCGGGCAGGTTCAGCCGAGCGAGTTCGCCAAGATCCTCCTGATGATCTTCTTCGCGTCCTTCCTGGTGTCCAAGCGCGAGCTGTTCACCACCGCCGGCCGCAAGTTCCTCAACGTGGAGCTGCCGCGGCCGCGGGACCTGATGCCGATGCTGGTGGCCTGGGTCGCCGCGATCGGCATCGGCGTGCTGGAGAAGGACCTGGGCACGTCGCTGCTGTTCTTCGGCATCGTGCTGGTGATGCTCTACATCGCCACCGAGCGCGCCATCTGGGTCGTGCTGGGGCTCTCGCTGTTCGCCCTCGGCGCGGTCCTCGCCTGGCAGACCGTGACCCGCGTGCAGTCCCGGGTGAACGTGTGGCTGGACCCGCTTTACCACGACGACGGCTACCAGCTCAAGCAGGCGCTGTACGGCCTGGGCAGCGGTGGTATCGGTGGAACCGGCCTGGGCAACGGCAACCCGGAGATCGTGCCGTTCTCCAACAGCGACTTCATCATCACGTCGATGGGTGAAGAGCTCGGGTTGGTAGGCCTGATCGCGATCTTCCTGATGTACCTGCTGCTGATGATGCGCGGCTTGCGGAGCGCGCTCGCGGTGCGGGACTCGTTCGGCAAGCTGTTCGGCGGGGGCCTCTCGTTCACCGTCGCGCTGCAGCTGTTCGTGGTGGCGGGCGGTGTGACCGGGCTGATCCCGCTGACGGGTCTGACCGCGCCGTTCCTCGCCTACGGCGGCTCGTCGCTGCTGGCGAACTACATCCTGATCGCCATGCTGCTGCGCATCTCGGACGCGGCCCGCAGGCCGCAGACCCCGGCGAAGCCGAAGCCGCAGCAGGCCCCGATCGCCGAAGCACACACCGAATTGGTGGAACGTCCCCGATGAACAAGCCGCTCCGACGAGTCGCCCTGGCCATGATGGCCATGGTGCTGCTGCTGATGGCCAACGTGACCTACGTGCAGGTCATCCAGGCCGACGACCTGCGTCACGGGCCGGGCAACAGCCGCACCCAGCGGGCCGAGTACGCCAAGCAGCGCGGTCAGATCATCGCGGGCGGCCAGTCGCTGGCGAACTCGGTGGAGAGCGGCGACGAGCTGAAGTTCCAGCGCACGTACCCGAACGGGCCGCTGTACGCGCCCGTCACCGGGTTCGACTCGCCGACCTACGGTTCCAACGGGATCGAGCGGGCGATGGACTCCATCCTCAACGGGTCCGACGACAGCCTCGCGTTCAACCGGCTCTCCGACATGATCACCGGTCGGGCGCCCGCCGGCGGTGACGTGGAGCTGACCATCAACCCGGCGATGCAGAAGGTCGCCTACGACGAGCTGACCAGCAAGGGCTTCCAGGGTTCGGTGGTCGCGCTGAACCCGAAGACCGGCGAGATCCTCAGCATGGTCAACTCCCCGTCGTACGACCCGAGCCCGCTGGCCTCGCACGACAACAACGTCGCCGCCGAGCACTGGCAGGCGATGGAGAACGCGGACGGTTCGCCGATGAGCAACCGCTCCGTCTCCGAGATCTACCCGCCCGGTTCGACGTTCAAGCTGATCACCACGGCGGCCGCGCTGGACGACGGCTACCAGCCGAACTCGACGGTCACCGACGCGGCTTCGATCACGCTGCCGGGCACCAGCACCAAGCTGCCGAACTACGGCGGCAACACCTGCAAGGGCAACACGCTGACCGAGGCGCTGGCGCACTCCTGCAACACCGCGTTCGCCGAGATCGCGGGCAAGGTCGGCGCCGACAAGCTGCGCGAGACCGCGGCCAAGTTCGGCTTCAGCAACGACCTGCAGATCCCGATGACGGTCGCCAAGTCCGACCTCGGGCCGATGTCCGACGACGCCTCGCTGTACCAGAGCGGCATCGGCCAGCGCGACGTCCGCGTCACCCCGATGCAGAACGCGATGATGGCCGCGGCCATCGCCAACGGCGGCAAGCTGATGAAGCCGCAGCTGGTCAAGAGCACGCGGGCCCCCGACATGGAGGTCATCGACGAGCTCAAGCCGGAGCAGATGAGCCAGGCCGTCAGCTCCACCGTGGCCGACCAGATCCGCGCGATGATGCTCAAGTCGGAGCAGTACACCAAGGGCTCCGGCAAGATCTCCGGGATCGACATCGCCTCCAAGACCGGTACGGCCCAGCACGGCGACGCCGCCGACAAGCCGCACGGGTGGTACGTGGCGTTCGCCCCGGCCGAGGACCCGAAGATCGCGGTGGCGGTGATCGTCGAGAACGGCGGCGACGAGGGCGCGGAGGCCACCGGTGGCTCGCTCGCGGCCCCCATCGGCCGCGAGGTGATCCGGGCGGGCCTCCAGGGAGGTGGCTGATCCCGTGCTGACCTCCGGCCAGTTGCTCGCCGACCGGTACCGGCTGGGTCGGCGCATCGCCGTGGGCGGAATGGGCGAGGTGTGGGAGGCCGTCGACGTCCGGTTGGACCGGACCGTCGCGGTGAAGGTGCTCAAACCGGAGCTGTGCGGAGACGCCGAGTTCCTGCACCGCTTCCGCACCGAAGCCCGCACCACCGCCTCGCTGAACCACCCCGGCATCGCCGCCGTGCACGACTACGGCGAGACCGCCGCCATCCCGGACGGGCCGGAGGACACCGCCTACCTGGTGATGGAACTCGTCGAAGGGGAACCGCTGGCGGCCGTGCTGGCCCGCGAGGGCCGGATCGCCGTCGAGCACACCCTGGACATGCTGGAGCAGGCCGGCAACGCGCTGCAGGCCGCGCACGAACGCGGCCTGGTGCACCGCGACGTCAAGCCCGGCAACATCCTGATCACCCCGACCGGCACGGTGAAGCTCACCGACTTCGGCATCGCCAAGGCCGCCGACGCGGCACCGGTGACCCGTTCCGGGATGGTGATGGGCACCGCGCACTACATCGCGCCCGAGCAGGCGCTGGGCAGCGAGGCGAGCCCGTCCAGCGACGTGTATTCGCTGGCCGTGGTGGGTTACGAATGTCTCAAGGGGCACCGGCCGTTCCTGTCCGACAACGCGGTTACCGTCGCGATGATGCACATCCGTGAAGTGGCCCCGCCGCTTCCGCCGGACGTGCCGCCGGGCGCTCGCGCGTTGATCGAGGCGACGCTGGTGAAGGATCCGCGCAGGCGCTACGGCGCAGGCGGTGAGTTCGCGAAGGCGGTCGCCGCGGTCCGCGCCGGATTACCGCTGCCGACACCTGCCGCGATGGTCGTCCATCAGCAGGCACCGAGGAATGTGGGGGCACCCGCGGGCGGCGTGCCCCCGCTGCATGTCGGGCAGCCGTCGCCGCAGCAGCCACCGATGGGCGGCACCTACCCGCCCGGCATCATCCCGCCGCAGGGCCGGATGCCCGCGGCGCCGCAGCTGCCGCACCAGTCCGGGCCGCCGACCTCCGGGATCCCGGTGGCCGCGCCGTACCCGCAGGCGCAGTCGCAGCCGAAGCAGGCCCGCGCCGGGTTGTGGATCGTGCTGGCGCTCGCCGGCCTGGTGCTGCTGGTGCTGCTCGGATTCGGCCTCTGGTACCTGCTGCCCGCGTCCGGTGGTCCGGCGGCGCTGCTGGTCGCCGGTGCGCCGCGGCTGCGCGCGCGGGACGACCGGCGACGCCCGGGTCGTCCGATGGGAGTACCGGAATCCGCCGCGGGCGGCTCTGCGACCATGGGGGTCACTCGCGTGGACCCGCAGCGGTGGGCCGGGAAGCGGACGCTTCTAGATTCTTCGGACCAGATCCGACAGACTGCGCTACGGAAAACCGGTCCGGAACGCGCGCGCCACCACGGCGCCGCGCTCCGGCGGCCGGAACGGCGTCGGTCCCACCGCTGCCGGGTCGGTCTCGGCAACGGCTGGATCGGTGCCGAGACGCGTGCCGCAGCGGTCGGGTTCGCATTCGACGGTTCCGGCACACCGAAGTCGGGTACACACCGCGCGGTTCATCGCCACCGGACGGCGGCGATCTGCAGTGCGCAGCGGGTCGGCATGATGGGACGATCATTGACAAAGATCGGGACGACGCATCGATGAGCTCACCGCGACTTCTCAACAACCGCTACGAAATCGGGGACACGCTCGGTTACGGCGGTATGTCGGAGGTCCACCGCGGCCGGGACATCCGGCTGGGGCGGGACGTGGCGGTCAAGGTACTGCGTGCCGACCTGGCCCGGGACCCCACGTTCCAACTCCGGTTCCGCCGCGAGGCGCAGAACGCCGCCGCGTTGAACCACCCGGCGATCGTCGCCGTCTACGACACCGGTGAGACGGACACCGAAGAGGACCAGCTCCCGTACATCGTCATGGAGTACGTGGACGGCCGGACGCTGCGCGACATCGTCAAGTCCGAGGGTCCGCTGCCGCCGCGCCGTGCGATGGAGGTCATGGCGGACGCGTCGGCGGCGCTGGACTTCAGCCACCGGCACGGGATCGTGCACCGCGACGTGAAGCCGGCCAACATCATGATCACCCGCTCCGGCGCGGTGAAGGTGATGGACTTCGGCATCGCCCGGGCGCTGGCCGACGGCCAGGCCGCGGTCACCCAGACCGCCGCGGTGATCGGGACCGCCCAGTACCTGTCGCCGGAGCAGGCGCGCGGCGAGTCCGTCGACGCCCGCTCCGACGTGTACGCCGCGGGCTGCGTGCTGTTCGAGCTGCTGACCTCGGAGCCGCCGTTCACCGGTGACTCCCCCGTCGCGGTCGCCTACCAGCACGTGCGGGAGGACCCGCGCAAGCCGTCCGACGTGAACCCGACGGTGCCCGCCTCGCTGGACGCGGTGGTGCTCAAGGCGCTCAGCAAGAACCCGGCGAACCGGTACCAGTCGGCCGCGGAGATGCGCGCCGACCTGGTGCGGGTGCTGTCCGGCCAGCGCCCCAAGGCTCCGATGATCATGTCGGAGGAGGACCGCACCTCGATGATGGCGCCGCCCGCGGCGACCGAGGTGTTCAGCCCCGGCAGGCACCGCTCCGCGGAGCGCCACACCGGCTCCACGGCGACCGTGGCCGCCGCCGACTACGACGACGGCAAGCGCCGCCGGAACTGGTTGATCGCACTGGTCACGCTGGCCTGCGTCGGCGTGTTCATCCTGGTGGCGTGGCTGGCGACGACGTTCTTCGCGCAATCCGACGAACCGCGCAAGGAAGCCGTCCCGCCGCTGGAAGGCATGACGATGAGCGCGGCCCGCTCGCAGCTCAACGCCGGCAACTGGCTGTTCGACGTCAGCCCGCAGAAGTGCGAGTCCACCGCCGAGCAGCTCGGCACCGTGGTCAAGGTGACCCCGGCGGCCGGCACCCAGGTGGTGAAGAAGGAGCAGCGGCTCCAGCTCTGCGAGGGCGGCGGACCCGCGATCGTCAGCGTCCCCGACCTGTACGGCAAGGAGAAGAGCGAGGCCTCCACGCTGCTGCGCGACCAGGGCCTGGTGCTGGGCCTGGACGACGACGAGGTCGAGGTCGAGGACTCCAACCTGGTCGGCAAGATCGTCGACTGGGAGAGCAAGGACGGCTCCGTCGCCCGCGGCACCACCATCAACGTGACCGTCGGCAAGGAGGTCGCGAAGACGCAGGTCCCGGACGTGCGCACGCTCTCCTACGAGCAGGCGAAGGCCACCCTGGAACCGGCGGGCTTCAAGATCCAGCGCGAGGAGCGGGACTCCGACCAGGACGCGGGCACGGTGATCGACCAGAACCCGTCGCCGGGCACCAGCGTCAAGAAGGGTTCCGAGATCACGCTGGTCGTGTCCAACGGCGCCCAGCTCACGATGCCGCCGCTGACCGGCAAGTCCAAGGACGAGGCGGAGCAGGCCCTCAAGGCGATGGGCTGGAACGGCAGCATCAAGGAGGAAGAGGTCGAGACCGACGACCTGAGCAAGGACGACCAGGTCATCGGCAGCTCGCCCGGCTCCGGCCAGAAGATCGGCAAGAACCAGACGGTGACCTTGCAGATCGGCAAGTACGACGCCAACCCGAGCACCAGCAACCCGCCGACCTCCGACGGGTTCTTCCCCGGATTCGGTTGAAGGGGCCCTCGGGACTGAGGCACCGGTGCCCGGAGGCACGGTTCGCGCGCTCGCGCGGGCCGCGACCTCCGGGCACCGCTACGTTCCGGGCGGTTTCACGTGGAACGGTCGTCCACGCAGGTCAGCGCACTCCGAACGATCAAGAACGCTGCGCGGCGGCGGCGAGCGAGCGCATTCCGCGCTCCAGCTCGTCCACCAGTTCCGCCTGCGGCGGGTGCCCGGCGGCGGTCATCCAGTTCGCCAGCATCCGGTGCCCGCCGTCGGTGAGCACGGACTCGGGGTGGAACTGCACGCCTTCGACGGGCAACTCGCGGTGCCGCATGCCCATCACGATGCCGTCGGCGGTGCGCGCGGTGACCTCGAAGTCGTCCGGCACGCTCACCGCCCGCACGATCAGCGAGTGGTAGCGGGTCGCGACGAACGGCTGCGGCAGGCCGGCGAACACGCCCGCACCGGAGTGCTCGATCAGCGAGGTCTTGCCGTGCAGCAGCTCCGGCGCGCGTTCCACGACACCGCCCCAGGTGGCGCCGATCGCCTGGTGCCCGAGGCACACCCCGAACAGCGGGCGCCGGTCGCGGGCGCAGGTCCGGACGAGCTCCATCGACCGGCCGGCCCGGTCCGGCGTGCCAGGCCCGGGGCTGAGCAGGACGCCGTCGGACCAGGCCACGTCCTCGTCGGTCACGGCGTCGTTGCGCCGCACCGCGCAGTCCGCGCCGAGCTGGGCGAGGTACTGCACGAGGTTGTAGACGAAGCTGTCGTAGTTGTCGACGACGAGTACGCGCACCCCACCAGCCTACCGGCGAGGCATCACACGGTGGTGACGTCGTTGAACGGCAGCAGCGGCTCCAGCCACGGGAAGACCACGAACAGCAGCAACGCCACGACCGCGAGCACCAGCACGACCGCCTCGACGAGCTTCACCGGCAGCGGGCCCGGCAGGTGCCGCCAGATCCAGTGGTACATCAGGACTCCTCGAGCTCCGCGGGGCGCAGGTCCCGGTGCACCGGGTCCTTCGGGTACTGCTTGACCAGCACGCCGTGCACGATCAGCCGCTGCGCCGCGGACCACCGCGGGTGGCAGGTGGTGAGGGTGATCAACCGGGTCTGCTGCTCGCGCGGGAGCTCCTCGCGCGGGCGCCACGGCACCGGGTAGATCACTTCGCCCTGCTCCGGGCGGACGATCTCCTGCCCGACCAGGCCCTGGTACGGCCCCCCGATCGGCGCGACGCCCGCGCAGCGCGGGTCGGCCGCCGGGTCCCACCCCGCGACCTGGTCGCGCATCGGCAGCACCCGGTACACGTACCAGTCGGTCGCGGTCTCCACGACGATCGCGTCGCAGGCGGCCAGCCGGTCGAGGTCGCCGAACGGCGCGCCCTTGCCGATGCGGTGCCCGGCGATGGCCAGATTGCCCTGCTCACCAGGCAGCGCCGTGCCGGTGTAGTGGCCGGGTCCCGCGGCGAGGGTCGTCGCGTCGGTGCCCTCCAGCACGGTGTAGCGGAAGTCGGGGCCGAGCGCCGGGATGTGCAGCTCGGCGAACCCCTCCCCCTCCGCGGCGGGCGCGGCGGAGGCCGCGGGGCGCTCCCACTCGACGCGCAGCCGCTCGCTCGCCTCCGCCTGCCTGCGGGCGCTGGTCCAATCGGTGACGTACACGGCGTAGAAGACGAACAGCAGGAACACCAGACCGAGGGTGATCAACACCTCGCCGGTGATGCGGATGCCGCCGCGCAGCCGCTCACCTCGGCGATCCGGGGGCGGAGCGGTCACCACCTCAGACGATTCCAACGGTATCCCTCTCATCACGACCCGCTCCGCACCGCGCAGGGGTGTTCGGTCGGGCGCGCGATTACGTTAACGTGTGAGTGGACAACGAGACGCGTCGTGATCGGTTCCGCTGTTGTGGCCAGGCCCGCTCCGATACGTCGACCCGGGCCGTCCCGGCGCGGCGAACCGGTAGAGCGGCGGCCGTCGGCCGGTCCCGGCGCGTTCACCGAACGCGAGCAGGGCTGCGGCCCGCACCACCTGGCGAGGACACCATGCCGAAGTCAAAGGTCCGCAAGAAGGACTCCGCTGCCACCCCGGTGGACCGCCGCACGCCGGTGAAGGCGAAGTCGGTCGGCCCGTCGCACCCGATCTACGTGGTCGTGATGCTCGGCGTGATGCTGATCGGCCTGCTCTGGCTGGTGGTGAACTACCTGGCCGGCGAGCAGATCCCGTTCATGACCGAGCTGGGGCCGTGGAACTTCGCGGTCGGGTTCGCGTTCATCATCGTCGGTCTGCTGATGACCATGCGGTGGCGCTGACGCGCTCCCCCGTCCGGGGCGGAGCGGTTCACGCGCACGTGCGGCCGAGTCGCCGAACCACACGCGTGTAACTCATCCCCAGTGTGGACAACTCCTGTGGACAACTCCGTTCGGCCCAGGTGCGGGACACTGGCGGGGTGGATGTGAACACCGTGCGCGAGTGGTCCGCTCCCCTGGGCCTGGTCACCTGCGGTTGGGCGCTGGCCGCCTGCAGCGCCGTGTGGTGGTGGCTCGCCGAGACGCCGTCCGACCGGTTGTTCGTCGGGCTGCTCGTCGTCGTGCTGGCCGTCGCCGCGGCCTGCGGCAGCCTGCTGCGCCCCCGGTTGCGCGCCGACCCGTCCGGGATCGCGCTGCGCGGCTTCACCGGGACCCGGCACCACCCGTGGGCGCAGGTGCGGGTCGAGGTGCGGTCACGGCAGCGCTTCGGGCTGAGCACGTCGACGCTGGAACTGGACACCGAGTCCGGTGAGCTCGTCGTCCTCGGGAAGCTGGACCTCGGCGAGGACCCGCAGGACGTGGCCGACGCCCTGGACGTGCTGCGCGGCTGACGTTCAGCCGCCGAAGCAGCGGTCGGCGATGCAGTGGATCGGGCCCATCGACAGGTCCCGCGTCGCCACCACGACGACCAGCAGGAGCAGCAGTCCGCCGAGCGCCGCGGCCTGCACCGGCACCCGGCGCTCCCGCGGCGCGTACACCAGCGCCGCCGTCGCGGCCGCGCCCAGCGCCAACCCGCCGAGGTGCCCGAGCAGCGAGATGCCCGGGATGGAGATGCTCAGCACGATGTTCAGGGCGATCACGATGAGCACCGGCCGCAGGCTCACCTTCAGCCGCAGCGCCGCGATCGCGATCCCACCCATCAGCCCGTAGACCGCACCGGACGCACCGGCGACCGGCTGGTCCGCGGCGCCGAGCAGGAACACCAGCGCGCTGCCGCCGAGCAGCGACAGGAAGTAGACGGCGGTGAAGCGCAACCGCCCCAGCACCGTCTCCAGGTCCCGCCCGATGATCCACAGCGCCACCATGTTCATCAGCAGGTGGATCGGACCGATGTGCAGGAAACCGGAGCTCAGCAGGCGGATCCACTGCCCGCCCGCGACGCCCACCGGCCACAGCGAGAACTGGTAGAAGACCTCGGAGGCCGCGTTGTTCTGGATGCTGCCCGCCTGGAACGCCATCGCGGCGAACGCCAGCACGTTCAGCACGATCAGCACCGGCACCACGACGGGCTTCGCGTTGATCCGCGCCCCGGCGACGGTCACGGCCTCCCGGCCGCCGCGGGAGCTCTGCGCCAGGCAGTCCACGCAGTGGTAGCCGACGGAGGCCTCGCGGAGGCAGTCCGGGCAGGCCGGGCGCTCGCAGCGCGTGCAGCGCAGCCCGGTCGGCCGGTCCGGGTGGCGGGCGCACCCGGGCAGGGGCGCCGCTTCCTCCGGACCGGCCGGTTGACCGGGTGGAACGCTCATGTCACTCGCCGAGCTCCACGGAGACCTTCTCGATGACGATGTCGGTGAGCGGGCGGTCCTGCGCGCCGGTCGCGGTGTGCGCGATGGCGTCCACGACCTCGCGGGACTCCTGGTCGGCGACCTCGCCGAAGATGGTGTGCTTGTAGTTCAGGTGCGGCGTGCGCGCGACCGTGATGAAGAACTGCGAACCGTTCATGTTCGGCCGGCCCGGGTTGGCCATGCCCAGCACGTACGGCTTGTCGAACTGCAGCTCCGGGTGGAACTCGTCGACGAACTCGTACCCGGGGCCGCCACGGCCGGTGCCGGTCGGGTCCCCGGTCTGGATCATGAAGCCGTCGATGACCCGGTGGAAGATCACGCCGTCGTAGAACGGGCCGGAACGCTCACCGCGGGCGTTCGGGCTCGTGTACTCCTTGGTCCCTTCGGCGAGCCCCACGAAGTTGCCCACCGTTTTCGGCGCCTGGTTCGGGAAGAGGTTGATCCGGATGTCGCCCTGCGAGGTGTGCAGGGTCGCGGTCACGGTCTTCCCGACGAGCGATCCGTTGTCTTCAGCCACGCACCCATCCTGCCATCGGAAAGCGGGAACCACGTGCCTGGGTGCAGTATTGGTGGTGATCGTCGCGTGCCGGATACGGTTCGGCACGGCAGGACGACCGGTGAACGCCGGCCAAGGAGGCACACGATGGACGAGGTGGAGGCGATGGCCCGAACTGGTGAGAACGTGGGCAGGGCGGTCGGCACGGGGGTGCGCACCGCGCGCGAAGGTGCCGTCCGAGCGGGCAAGTACGGTCGCACGGCGACCAAGCAGGCGATCGCCCGCGCGGAACAGGAGCTGACCGAGCGGGGCCTGGCCCCGGAGCACCTGCCGGAGCTGCTCGCCCAGAAGGCCACCGGGCTCTCCCGCGATGACCTCGCCGAGCGCGGCCGCAAGGCCCGCAAGCAGTGGGAGAAGACCCGCAAGGACTGGGACAAGAAGACCGCCAAGTCGCGCAAACGGCTGGCGAAGAACGCCGAGCAAGCCCGCAAGGAGCTCGCGAAGAACGCCGACCAGGCGCGCAAGGAGCTTGCGGCCCGCATCGACCCGGCACCGAAGTCGCGCCGCAAGTGGCCGTGGGTGCTGCTGGTGCTGGCCGCGCTGGGCGGGGTGGCCGTGGTGGCGCTGTCGCGCCGCCCGGAGGAGCTGCCGATCGCCGAGGCCGAGGACTTCCCGACCCACGAGGACGGGCTCTCCCGCAATCCCGACGCGCGTCCCGACGCGGACCGCTGAGCACGTGCCGACGCGGCGGTGCCCTCCGGGGCGCCGCCGCGTTCACGGCTCCACGCACCACCCGTACGGGGTACTGTCGATCTAGTGACTCATGACGACACCCCCCGGTTGGACCTGCAGCACTCGACCTCCGTCGCCGCACCGCCGGAACGGATCTACCCGCTGATCAGCGACATCACCCGGTACGGCGAGTGGAGCCCGGAGAGCACCGGCGGTGAATGGCTGTCCGGCACGCCCGGTGAGGTCGGCTCCCGGTTCCGCGGGGACAACGGCAACGGCGAACGCACCTGGTCCAGCGAGTGCGAGGTGCTCGTCGCCGAGCAAGACCGCCGCTTCGCGTTCGGTGTGCTGCCCGGTTCGGAGCGGCCCGACAACTCCGTGTGGTCCTTCGAGATCGAGCCGGAGGGCTCGGGTTCCCGGCTCACCCAGCGGTACGTGATGCAGGCGCTGACCGCGCCGATCCAGGAGTTCCTCTCCCAGCAGGAGGACGGCGGCGCCCAGTTCGTCGAGACCCGCACCGCGCAGCTGAAGGATGCGCTGCGCCAGACCGTGGACGGCATCAAGAAGGCCGCTGAGCAGGGCTGAGCAGCACCGGTGGCGCCGTGCGGGAGCGGCGCCACCGCTCACCCGCGTCCCGGCGCCCGCACCAGGGCGATGCCGAGCGCTCCCAGCACCCCGACGGCCGCGTACGCGTAGAAGCCCCACGGGTACGCGATGCCCGCGGTGAGCAGCGCCCCACCGAGCAGCGGCCCGCAGATCGCGCCGATGCGTCCCACACCCGCGGACCAGCCGAGCCCGGTGGCCCTGGTCTCCGCCGGGTAGGCGCGGCCGATGAACGCGTACACCAGCACCTGCGCGCTGAACACGAAGCTGCCCGCGACGAAGACCGCCGCGTACACACCGGCCTCCGGCAACCGGATGCTGAGCGCGGCGAGGAACACCGCGGCCGCGAGGAACCAGCCGATCGTCACCGTCCTGATCCCGGCCCGGTCCGCCACGAACCCGGCGACGACGAGCCCGAACACCGCGCCCAGGTTCAGCGCGAGCAGCAGTCCCAGCGCCGCCCCCAGCGGATAACCGGCCACCCGCATGATCTCCGGCAGCCAGGTGTTGAGGCCGTACACCAGCAGCAGGCCCATGAACGAGGCCGCCCAGAACGCCAGCGTGCTGCGCGCGAACCCGCCGCGGAACAAGCCGGCGACGGTGTCCAGCCCACCGCGCACCCCGGCTCCCGCCGTCGCCGAACGCCGGAACGACTCCGACTCGGGCAGGTACCGCACCATCAGCGGGACCAGCACCAGCGCGGGCGCCGCGCCGAACAGGAACATCGACCGCCAGCCCAGCGCGGGCAGCACCAGGATGCCGAGAACGGCGGTGAGGATCGCGCCCACGTGGTACCCGGTCATGATCGTGGTGCTGGCGGCACCGTTGCGTCCGGGCCGCGCGTGCTCGGTGACCAGCGCGATCGCGGTCGGCACGCAGCCGCCGAGACCGAGCCCGGCGAGGAACCGCAGCACCCCGAACACCAGCAACGAGGGCGCCACCGCGCACAGCGCGGTGAGCAGCGAGAAGCCGGCGACGGACACCATCAGCGCGGTGCGGCGGCCGATCACGTCGGTGACGGTGCCGAAGCCCAGCGCCCCGATCGCCATCCCGAGCAGCCCGGCGGTGGACGCGAGCGAGGCCGTCGCCGGGGTGAGCCCCCACTGCCCCTGGTCGAGCAGCACCGGCAGCACGCTGCCCAGCACCACCAGGTCGAACCCGTCGAGCAGCACCGCGCTCCAGCACAGCGGCACCACCCACCCGGCGTGAGCGACACGTCCGGCGCCGGTTCCGGTAGCCACGCCAGGCCCCCTTCGACGGTTGATCAGGTAATCGACCTCACACCTGCTGCCGACGCATCGTGCCCGCCGGCTCACCCGCCACAACGCCGCCCCTTCCACTCACCGAAAACCCACTGCCTGGCCCGTTGGACCGAACCGCTCGGTCGATACCAGCGCCTTCCAAGGAACACACGACCTCGCCCCGTTGCGGATCTGCGGGGAGTCACCCCTTCAGAACAACGACGCTCGGGAAAGTCGAGACCCACAGGCAGAACCCGATTCATTCCTCCCTCCGAGTGGGGGCTGTGCTCGGTATTGATCATGCTGTCGTGATCGTGCGGTGACGCCGGAGGCGTTAATGCGAGTTCTCCCTTTGGTCGTGGTGTTCGCTGAGATATGGGGGGAGCGCCATGCCATGATCGGCGACGTACGACTTGCAGAGCTGAGGCGAACGCCGTCTGGTCGATGTCGGCGGAATATCGGCCAGTTCGTTGTCGTCGAGGCGCACTGGCTTGAGAGGGACCCGTGGAAATCTCACCGCAGCGATGCACTCGCGGTGGGCCCTGCGCACGTGGCCCGGCCGACCGCGACAAGGCTCGCCATGAGGACGGCGGTCCGCCTCCGCGAGGGATGTCCGCATGGCGCACGGCGAGCCCCAGCGCACCGACTACCGAATCTCCGGCCTGGATGACACCACCAGCCCGCGTGAGCTCGTGGAACTGGCCGAAAGCCGGTGACGAACTCGAACAGGGCCTCGGACCGCACCATCTCGGTGGCTGCGGGACGACGGGCCGGTACCGCCACATGAAGCTACGACCACAAGCTCCCGCGCCGGCCGGACCCGGTACGCAGTCCCGCGAGAACCGCGCACCCTGCTCACCGTCCGGACCGGCGTCTGCCGTCAACCTCGCCAACCCAACGAGCAAGGAGGCGCGATGCGTCGATGGGTGTCCGTTCTAGTTCTGTTACT
The DNA here is from genome assembly GCF_020177435.1 of Saccharopolyspora sp. 7B. NCBI lineage: Bacteria > Bacillati > Actinomycetota > Actinomycetes > Pseudonocardiales > Pseudonocardiaceae > Saccharopolyspora > Saccharopolyspora sp. 7B. The sequence goes on from NZ_JAIUKC010000092.1 coordinate 52,634, forward strand.
GCTCGGCTTCGTCGTCGGGCCGGTGACTTCCGCACCGATCGCATCGGCTTCGGCCGAAGCCGATGCGCTACGGGGTGATCTGGACAAGATCCTGGCCGATCCACGCCTGACCGATGCCCATGCGGGAGTGGTGGTGCGGGATCCGGAGACCGATGAGGTGCTCTATGACAAGCAGGCCGAGGCGCCGGTGACACCTGCCTCGAACGCGAAGCTGCTCACCTCGGCGGCGGCCCTGGAGGAACTGGGCCCGGACTACCGGTTCAACACCCAGGTGCAGGCCGCCGCGCCGCGAGACGGATCGGTGCTGCGCGGTGACCTGTACCTGCGCGGCACTGGTGATCCGACGATGCGGCCCGCCGATTACGACCGGCTGGCCGAACAGGTCGCGGCGTCCGGCGTGCGGACCGTGCAGGGCCGGTTGCTGACCGATGACACTTGGTTCGACAACGTGCGGCTGGGCACCGGCTGGGACCCGGCCGACGAGCCGTACCCCTACGCGGCCCCGATCTCGGCGCTGACGGTCGCCCCGAACGAGGATTTCGACGCCGGCACCGTCCAGCTGCGCGTGTCCCCGACGCCGGTGGGCGCCCCGGTTCAGGTCGCAACGGAGCCCGCGACCGACGCCGTGCGGCTCGACGTGCAGGCCACGACCGGGCAGCCCGATTCGCCTTCGACCTTGCAGGTGACTCGCGAGCAGGGCAGCGACCGGGTCATCGTGTCGGGCTCGTTGCCTGCGGGCTCCGAGCCGGTGGAGGAACTCACCACCGTCCCCGACCCCACCGCCTACGCGGGGGACGTGTTCGCCCGCGCACTCCGCGCGCACGGCGTCGAGGTCGCCGAAACCGGTTCCGGCGTGGTTCCGGCGGACGCGGACGTACTCGCCGAACACGAGTCGATGCCGCTGCGCGAGCTGCTCACCCCGTTCCTGAAGCTGAGCAACAACGGTCACGCCGAGGTGCTGACGAAGGCGATGGGCAGGCAAGCTCGCGGCGAGGGCTCGTGGCCCGCCGGAATCGAGGTGATCACCGAGCGGCTCGCCGGGCTCGGGTTGGATCCGGCCGCACTGCACCTCGTCGACGGCTCCGGGCTCTCGCCGATGGACGAAGTCTCGCCGGAGCAGTTGACGTTGTTGCTGGACAACGCACGGCAACGCCCGTGGTTCGCGGATTTCCACGCAGCGCTGCCAGTGGCGGGAGACGCGGACAAGTTGGTCGGCGGCACGCTGCGCAACCGGATGGGTGACACGGCGGCCGCGGGCAACGTGCACGCGAAGACCGGCTCACTCACCGGTGCGACCGCGCTCTCCGGCTACGTCACCGCCGCGAACGGGCGTCCGCTGGTGTTCTCGGTGATCTTCAACGACTACCGGGACGCTGCGCCGAACGATCTCCAAGATGCGATCGCCGTGCGGCTGGCCGAGCACTCGGGCGCGGACGAACAATCGCGCCGCCCGACCACCGTGCTCAAGAAGATCGTTCCGGCCGCGGGCGCTGATTCGGGCTTGGAATGCTCTTGGATCAAGTCCTGCTGACCAAGAGTGACTGACCAGCTGGTGTCAAGGGTTCGGCATCTGGCGTCACCGCGCCGCCGAGTTCGTACCCTTGACACCAGCTCTTGACCGTTGTGGAGGTCGACAGGATGGGGACGTGCCCGGACGCAGCTGCCGCGCACAGCCCCATCCTGTTGGTCTGCCAGCCCGGCGGGGACATCTCTTCCACCTCGTAACGCACGGCCGCGGCCGTGCGTGCCCCGGATGTGCCTAAGCCGGATCATGAAAAAAGACCAGGTGCATGACCTGGTCTCACGAGGTGAAAGTTGCGGGAGCTCACTCGAGCACCGAGCCGTTGATCAGTGCGCGGATCGAGAACGCTCCCCAGCGAAAGACACCGACGAACCTCGACCACCGCACTGTGCGGGCCTACGGGACCCGACCCCCGTACAAGCAAAAAGGAGCCGCGACGACACGCTAGCGTCGACCAGACTCCTCGGAGTGGAGACGAGGGGAATCGAACCCCTAACCCCCGCCTTGCAAAGGCGGTGCTCTGCCAATTGAGCTACGTCCCCGTTGGTGCCGGAGCACCGGGCCGCCGGATCTCTGCGTCTGCTCCGAGCGTACTCAGGCGACCACATCAGGGTCGAGCGCAGAGCCCCGCGACCACTGGGGCCGACGGCGAGCCGGAGGCTCACACCTCGCCGGCGGTGGCCTCGCGCCAGAGGTCGGCCTCGGCCTTGGCGGCGCGGTTGCGGCGGACGACGAACAGAACGGCACCGGCAACGACGGCGAGTGCGAGAAGCTTCTTCATTTCCGGTCGCCTCCTAGAACGGGGCACCCGCGGAACCGCGGGCAATCGGGAGAACATCCTTGAACAGGAAGGGTGGGCCTAGAAGGACTTGAACCTTCGACCTCTTCGTTATCAGCGAAGCGCTCTAACCGCCTGAGCTATAGGCCCTTGGTGTGACTCGAAGATTACACGACGCCCGTGCGAGTCCACGCAGGGGGGTCCCGGCGGGGGGGGGGGGGGGGGGGGGGGGGGGGGGGGGGGGGGGGGGGGGGCGCCGGCCGGGGGGGGGGGGGCGGGGGGGGGGGCGGCGGCCGGGGCGGAG